>JAGWBQ010000002.1:127291-219830 GCA_021295815.1 Gemmatimonadota bacterium
GGGGCGGCGTTCGCGGACGGGCGGAGCTGCTCGATGCCCGGGGCGGCGTTCGCGGACGGGCGGAGCTGCTCGATGCCCGAGGCGGCGTGCGCGGACGGGCCGAGCTGCTCGATGCCCGAGGCGGCGTCGCTCGCGTCGGTACCCGGCTGGTCGCGGGCACCGTCCGGCTGGTGGGCGTTCGCATCGTGGCGGTGCGATCCGAGGCCGCACGGCCACCGTCGTCGGACCCTGCGCGACTCCGCGTGCTTCGTGCGGTCGTTGAGGTCCTGCCGACCGCGCTCCTCGTCGGGGGACTGAAGCGCCGGCTCGGCAGCGTGCCCACGCCCGACCGCCCTTCGCCGGAAGGGACCCCGACTCGCGACGGCGGCCGCGTTTCGCCCGTGCGCGCAGCTCCGCCGTCCCGTGGAACCGCTCTTCGTGACGGCGTGACGCCCACTCGGCTCGGGGGCCTCGTGGCGCCATCTCGCACGTCCGTACCTGTTCGCGGCGTCGCCACGCGAGCACCGGTCCCTACGATCCTGTCGGGCCGCCCACCGTCACCGCTCGTTGCCGGATTCCGCGGCACAGCCTTTCTTCCCACGTCTCCTCGATTGTCACCGCCTGACCGAGGGTCGCTCTTGTAGCCGACCCCGGCCACGGCCCGTCCGTATCCGTAACCGTCGTATCCGTAACCGCCCCGGTGGACGAAGCCGTGCCTTCCCCGATTCCACCGTCCGCCTCCCCACCGATGCGCGTCCCAGTAGCCGTCGCGATAACCGTCCCAGTACCAGCCCCAGGGATCGTGGGCGGTGAAGAGTCCCCACGGACGATAGAAGGGGTCGACCCAGATCGCCGAACTCCATCCCGCCGACCACCCCCAGGCGAAGCTGTGTCCCCAGTAGGGTCGGTACCAGCCGTAGCGGTAGGTCGACCAGAACGGATCGCACTCGATCCGGTAAGCCCAACCCCAGCCGGACTCCCAGCAGGGTCGCAGACGGATGTAGGACGCGTCCCAGTAACCGCCGGACCATCCGTCGCCCCGGCCCTCCGAGTAGATCCCGTATCCGCCCTCGTCGTACCCGTAGCTGCCGCCGAAATACGGGAGCGGGGCGAAGACCGAGCCGGACGGGAGCGGATCCCCGATCCCGAAGGAGACCCCCGCGAAGAGGGGGCCGATGCTGGCGGAGGCCGAGACGGCGACGTGTCCCTGGGCGTGGAGAGTCCCCTCGCCCGGTGAGAACGAGGCACCGGCGGCTAAGGCCAGAGCCGGGAGATGGCGTGCGATTCTGTTCATGGTCGGCTCGCTGGTTGGAGTGCAGGTTCGTACTCCGAAATCGCAAGTATCGTGCCGCCGCCGGGGCTTGCCCAGGCGCCGCCGCGGAAGCCCGGGACGGCAGGCTGAACGAGGCCCGATCTCTCCGTCCGGCGCCGCAACTTGCGTTCTCGGCCATAAAGGTAGTATCTTTCCGGGGTCAAGGCCGAGGTCCATGGGATGTCCCCGACTGAGGACACCACCTCCGTCACGTGTGGACACGCGGACCCGGGTATCCGAACCTCCGATGCCGGGACGGGCAGCTCTGCCGCTCTCGCGAGTACCGGACCGGTCTCCTCGGGGTCCGACAAGGAGACCGCGTTTTGTTGTCGGACCTCCGGCCAAGCCGACATCCGTACCACACAGGTATCGGACATCTTCTCAAACTCCGAAGTGTGATGGATTCCATCCAATCCCCCCCCGTCACCGCGGACCCTTCAAGTGCCGCGGCGTCATCGTCTCCCGGTTCGTCGGAGCCCGGCGACTCGAACAAGCCCAGCGGATCGGGACCCTCGAAGGGACCGCGCAGACCCCGCCGTCCGCGGCGAAGAAGGAAGCCCAGACGGCGGGCCGACCACGGAGCTCCGAAAACCGACCTCCCGAAAGACCCGGAAGAGCTCACCGCCATGTCCAGGCCTCTGGGATTGCTCGAAATCGTGGGAGGAGGGACGGGTTTCATCAGGCTCCGTGAGGCGGGTTACGCCACGAGTCCGAACGACATCTACGTCTCGCGGGCTCTGGTGCAGCGCCACGGACTCCGGCCCGGCGACGAACTCGCGGGTATCGTCGGCACCTCGCGCGGAGGCAAGAACCCGCCGCTTGCTCATCTCGAGCGCGTGAACGACCTTCCTCTCCCCGAGCTTCGCGACCGGCCGCACTTCGACAAGCTCGGAGCCATGCACCCCAACGAGCAATTGGTGCTGGAGTGCGGAAGGTCGGTGCGCGGTCTGCCCGACCCGACCAACCGCGTCGTCGATCTGCTCTGTCCTTTCGGCAAGGGGCAGCGCGCCATGATCGTGGCGCCAGCAAAGGCAGGTAAGACGACGGTCTTGCAGGCCGTCGCCGAGGGGGTCGTCACGAATCACCCCGAGGTGCACCTCATCATCCTTCTTGTCGACGAGCGACCGGAGGAGGTCACCGAAATGGAGCAGACCGGCTTCGGCGAGGTCGTGGCCTCCACCTTCGACCGCAAGGCGGAGCGTCACGCCCAGGTGTCCGAGCTTACCTTGGAGCGAGCCCGGCGCAGGGTGGAGCTTGGTGAGGACGTGGTGATCATTCTCGACTCGATCACCCGGATGGCCAGAGCTTACAACAACCTGGCGGGGGGCAACCAGCGAACTCTTTCGGGCGGACTGGGCTCGAACGCGCTCGAGAAGCCGAAACGCTTCCTCGGCAGCGCGCGCAACATCCCCGCGTCGCAGGGCGGCGGTTCGCTCACCATAATCGCCACCGCTCTCGTCGATACCGGCTCCCGCATGGATCAGGTGATCTTCGAGGAGTTCAAGGGAACGGGGAACAGCGAACTCGTCCTCTCCAGGGAGCTTGCCGACCGGCGCATCTTTCCGGCGATCGACATTTCCGCGTCGGCGACCCGAAAGGAGGAGCTCCTACTCTCCGACCGCACCCTCGCGGTCTCCCACGCCTTGCGCAACCGTCTGGGCGTCATGCACCCGGTGGAAGCGATGCAGGAGATTCTGGGGGCCCTGCGCAAGACACCCAACAATACCGAGCTGGTGCGCTGGGCTCAGGATCTCTGAGCGGCCTCTTCCCGTCCCTCTCCTTCGCCCTCCGCCAGCGCCGCAAGACGGTCCAGGCTCTTCTCCATCTCTTGGGTCTGCCCTTTTTCCATGAAGAGGGCCCAGTAGCCCATGAGTGGGTTCCAACCGAGATCGCCCTTCTCGGTCCACTCCACGAGCGTTCGAGAGCCCTCGGTTTGAAGGAAGACCACGCCGCTCGCCCGCATCGCTTGACCGAATTCGACGGCGTATTCGACGCGTTCGGACGCTTCGGATCGCACCAAATCGAAGGCTCCGCGTCCCACCTCCGGGTCATCCCAGGAGATGGAGGCGCCGGCCCCCCGTTCGGGCCCCGACCGAACGAGACCGCCTTCGGGCCAGGTCGTCCAGCTCCGCCAACCCTCGGGGGAATCGAGGAAATCGAAGATATCGCCGGGCCCGGCATCCATCTCGCGTACCACGCTCACCTCCCAGTCGGAGGGTAGGAGAAATCCGATCGCGAGAAAAACCATTAGCACGAGCGCGCCTCCGCCGAGCACGAGCGCCCCGAGCGAGAATGCGGGTCCTCGACCTGCGGGACTGATCGGCGAGGTCGTCCGGGTGTCTGACGTCATCGAATATGGCTCGGTTGCGGAACGAAACACCCCTGCGGGGTCGGCGTACAGGCCGGCTTGAGCCTGGTGCAAGCGAAAACTAGCTAGGGAGGACCAACGTATGAGAATAGTGGCTGAACGACTCAGCAAGACCTACACCAGCGGGGGTAGGCCGCTTCGAGTTCTGCGCGACGTGAACTTCGATATCGAACCGTCCTCGTTCGTCGCCATCGTGGGTCCGTCCGGGAGCGGAAAGACGACCCTGCTGGGATTGCTCGCGGGACTCGACGAGCCTTCTGAAGGCAAGGTCCTGGTCGATGGAAAAGATCTCGCCGGGCTGGGCGAGGACGGACGAGCCGAGTTCAGATTGCGCCATGTGGGCTTCGTTTTCCAGACCTTCCATCTGCTTCCCACCTTGACGGCCCTCGAGAACGTTCTGGTGACCGTCGAGCTCGCCGGAAATTCGCGCGGGGCGCGTGCGACGGCGGCGGGGCTGCTCACCCGGGTCGGGCTGGGCGACCGCCTCGACCACTATCCCATCCAGCTCTCGGGCGGAGAGCAGCAGAGGGTGGCCCTGGCTCGCTCCTTCGCCAATCGGCCCGGCATTCTCTTCGCCGACGAACCCACCGGCAATCTCGATACGCGCACGGGTGCGGAGATCGTCTCGATCCTTCGCGACATCAATCGCCAGGCGAAGACGACCCTGGTTCTCGTGACCCACGACCTCGAGCTCGCCGGGCTCGCCGACCGGGTGGTCCAGCTCTCGGACGGTCGGATCGTCGATGATCGTCCCGGCGGTTACGTCGGAGCCGCCGCGATCGCGGGATTCGCCGGTGAGTAGGGTCAACGCCGGTTTCGCGTTGCGCCTCGCCCTCCGAGAATGGCGGAACGGCTTCCGGCGGATAGGGCTCTACATGCTCTCGATCGCCGTAGGAGTGGGCGGGCTCGTGTCGATCCAGTCGTTTCGGGAAGAGGTGGTCGACTCCATTTTCGATCACGCTCGCGAGTCCGTAGGTGCGGACGTGCGGCTGACACCCGCCGGCGGTCGTCTCGGTCCCCGGGTTGCCGGCCTGCTCGACTCGCTTGCGGCCGAAGGGACCGAGGTAGGCTTCGTATCGATGGCCACCGGCATGCTCTCGACCCCCGACGCTTCACTCGGAAGCCTGGGACAGGTCGTCGCGGTGAGCGGCGGCTATCCGTTCTACGGGGAGGTGACGAGCGATCCCGCAGACGCATGGACGGGCGAGATCGGTCCGAACCAGGTCTTTCTGAGCACGGCCGTGGCCGCAGAACTCAACGCGAGGCCCGGCGACCCTCTTCGAGTAGGCTCGCTCACGCTCGAGGTGGCCGGCATCGTCTCCGGCATCCCCGGCGCCACCCGCGGAGGTCAGTTCCTGTCCGCCATCTTCGGTGCTTCCGTCTATGTCGCCCCCTCCACGTTGGAACGGAGCAGGCTTCTAGGAACCGGGACGTTGGCAACTCACGAGGCCTTCCTGGTCATGCCGGACCGGAGCGCAAGACGCGAATTCCGCGAAGATCGAGAGTCCTTTTGGATGGAGGAGAGAGTCGACGTTTCGTTCGCCGAGGAGGAGGCCGACCAGTTGGCGGAAGCGGCTTCGATCGCTACCCGCTTCTTCGGCGTGGTGGGCGTGGCGGCGCTCCTGCTGGGCGGCATCGGAGTGGCCAGCGCCATCCACATCTACATCCTCGAAAAGCGCACCTCGGTAGCCGTGCTTCGCTGTCTCGGGGCGGGACGCTGGACCGCGTTCCTGGCCTACCTGATCCATGCCGTAGGACTTGGTCTGGGCGGTGCGCTCCTGGGCGGAGTCCTCGGCGTCGGGATGCAGGCGCTCTTCCCGATCGTGGTGTCTGGACTGGTTCCGGTCGAATTCGGCGTGCGCATCTCGCCCGCGGCCTGGTTGACGGGCATAGGAATCGGGATCTGGGTGGCGCTCGTCTTCGCCCTCATTCCGCTCCTCAAAATCAGAAAGATCTCTCCTCTGGAAGCGTTGAGAAGCGGTTTCGGCGAACGTGGCAAGAGGGCCCTCGACCCTTTGACCATCCTCGCCTGGCTGATCGTACTGGCGAGCGCACTGGTCCTCTGCGTGATCGAGGCTCCCCACTGGGGCGTCGGCCTGGCCTTCGCAGGCACCCTCGTCGTCGCGATCGGTGCGCTGGCGCTGGCGGCATGGGGGATCACGGCCGCGACCCGCAAGTTCTTCCCGAAGAAGATGCCGTACCCCGTGCGCCAGGGCGTATCGAACCTCTTCCGTCCGCATAATCAGACGCTGGCCTTGACGATCGCACTCGGCTCGGGGGCCTTCGTAATCGCGTTGGTGGTGGTCATGGGCGGATCGTTGGGAAGAGCGATGGCCGGCCTCACCGAAGAATCCGGGATAAGCCCGACGGTGCTCTTCTACAACGTCGACACCGACGCACGCGAAACCATCGAAGAGCTGGCCCGGGCGGAGATGGCCGCAAACGACGGGAACGGAGTCGACGAAGAGGGAACGTCGGACGGAAGCGCCGGGATCGACGGCAATCTGTTGATCATTTCGATGTCGGATCTGGAGATCGTCGAGATCAACGGGAGGCTCTACGAGGACATCGTCGCCGAGCGTCCGACGGACGCGCAAGCCGATACGGACCTCGCGAACGACTCCTTCACGAGGGGATTCCAACGAAGGTGGACGGTCACGACTCGGAACGATCTCGAAGACGACGAAGTGATCCTCGAAGGGGAATGGTGGAACGCCATGACCGATCGGATGCCCGGACAGGGTACCGACGACTCGCCGCTGCGGCTCTCGATCACGGAATGGATCGCCTCGGAACTCGAACTGGCAGTGGGCGACACTGCCGTCTGGGAAACGGAGGGCACGTTCGTGGCCACGGTCATTTCGAGCGTGCGCAGCGGCACGCCTCCCAACATCCCCCCGACGACCCAGGCCGACCCGACCTTTAACGGAGTCTTCCTGGATGCGCTCCGGGGAGGGTCGATTCCCCTCGTTCTCGAACCGGGCTCGTCGGCAGCGATCCCGTTTCGCTACATGGCCGGCGCGATCTTCGACGATGCCGAAGCGAATTCGCGGGTCCAGCGGGCGACACTCGCCGCTCACCCCGAGGTCGCGGCCTTTGACTTCCATCGGTTGGTGACTCTGCTCGTCACCGTCCTGGAACGGGTGCGGCAGGGCATATCCCTGCTCGCGCTCTTCGCGATCCTCGTGGGTCTGGTGGTGATGGTCGGGGTACTGGCCACCTCGAGAGCCCAGCGTTTCCGGGAAGGGGCGCTCCTGCGCACCCTCGGAGCGAGTCGTCGCCAGGTTCTGACCGTGCTGCTCACGGAGTTCGTGAGCATCGGTACCTTGGCCACCTTCTGCGGTCTGCTGCTGGGCGCGCTCCTGGCCATACCTCTCATCGTCGTCGGAACCGATGTGGCGCAGCAACCCCAGGTGCTCGAGCTCCTGGGTCTTTGGATCGGGCTGATGGCTGCCACCGCGATCGTCGGGCTGATCAGCAGCCGCGGCCTGCTCTCGAAGCCGCCGCTGGCTACCCTGAGGGGAGAGTAGGCGGGCTCGGAGCGATCTTAGGTTTCGCCTGTTCCCCCGGGGGAAGGGGCCGCTACCGCTGTGCGCTCCAGTCGGCCAGGCGTTCCCCGGCCCTGAGCAGGGTGTCCATCTTCTTGCAGAATGCAAATCGGATGAGATTCCGACCTCGGTCGGGTTCGCTGAAGAAGCTCGAACCCGGAACCGGCGCCACTCCCGCCTCGCGCACCAGCCTGTACGAGAAGGAAACGTCGTCCTCGTCGGCAAGCTCGCTGAAATCCGCGAGCACGTAGTAGGCGCCCTCCGGATTGGAGCACGAGAATCCCGCCTCGGTCAGGGCCTTCAGCACGACCGAGCGCTTCTCGGCGTACTCGCGTCGCATCTCGTCGTAGTACTCGCTCTCCAGCTCGCGGATGCCGACGGCGCAGGCCTCCTGGAGCGGGGCCGGGGCGCCGACGGTGAGGAAGTCGTGGACCTTGCGGATGGCTCCGGTCAGTTCGGCGGGCGCGACGATGGTGCCGATGCGCCAGCCGGTGATGCTAAAGGTCTTGGAGAGACCGCTGACGACCGCGGTCCGGTCGCGCATGCCCGCAAACATGGCCAGCGGCAGGTGCTCGCCCTCGTAGACGATGTGTTCGTAGATCTCGTCGGTGATCGCCAGAATGTCGCGTTCGCGGCAGATGTCGGCGATGACTCCGAGCTCGTCACGGGTGAAGACCCGCCCCGTCGGGTTGTTGGGCGTGTTGACCACGATGGCGCGGGTGCGGTCGGTCACCGCGTCTCGGAGTCTGTCCGGATCGATCCGGTAGTCGGGCGGGTCGAGCGGAACGAATACCGGCGCGGCTTCGCAGAGCACGGCGTCGGGGCCGTAGTTTTCGTAAAAGGGCTCGAATACGATGACTTCGTCACCGGGATCCACCGCGGCGAGCATGACCGTGATCATCGCCTCGGTCGCGCCGCAGGTCACCGTGAGCTCCGTGTCGCCGTCCACCTCCATCGCGTACCGACGGGCGTACCACTCCACCAGAGCCTGCCTGAGCGGAGGAGCTCCCCAGGTGACGGCGTACTGGTTGACGTCGGTTCGGATCGCACGGCAGGCGGCTTCCTTGAGAAGCTCAGGGGCGGCGAAATCCGGAAAACCCTGGGCGAGATTGGTGGCACCGTGCCTGGTGGCGATCCGGGTCATTTCCCGGATCACGGATTCCGTGAACGAGTGCGTGCGTCGAGCCGTGCGAGCAGGTGAAGACATGGGATAAAAATAGCCGCAGCTCGCCTTCACGGGCTGCAAGGGATGAACTATCCGGCCTCCACCACGTCGAGAGCGGTCGTGATCGCTATGGATTTCTTCAACGAACGGTAGACCGGGCACTTGTCGGCGTGAAAACCGTGGACTCGGTCTATGGTCTCCGCGTGCTCCGGCTCCGCCTCCAGCTTGTATTTGACGTGAATCCTGCGGAGGACGAGCACGCCGTCCTCTTCCTTCTCGACCTCGCCGTGCACTTCGGCGGTGAGCCGTCCGTCGCTCGCATCTATCCCGCGCGCCTCCAGCGCGCCTCCGAAGGTTCCCACCAGTCACCCGCCGGTGGACGCCGCCACGTAGTCGAGAGTGGTGGTGATCTCGCGCTCGGGATCCGCGCCGTAGTGCTCCTTCACCGCTCCGTGGACGCCGAACTCCACAGGGCCGGAGTGCGCAGGGAGCCAGGCGTGGCGGTGCGGTCCCTTGAGCCGCTCGATCCGGCTGATGGAAAGGTAGACGAGATCGGACATGGCAACTGGTCGTGGAATCGAAAGGGAGTCCCGAGGGACGGACTGGCCGTAAGCTAATCGAATCGCTTCCGTCTTCAAGATATTCGGGTTATGTTCGGTCATGGTTCCTTACGCCGAGCTCCACTGTCACTCGGGATTCTCTTTCCTTGACGGCGCGTCCCATCCCGAAGAACTCGCGACGCGCGCGGCGGAGCTCGGATACGGGGCTCTGGCCCTGACCGATCACGACGGGCTCTACGGCTCCATGGAATTCGCCCAAGCGGCGAAAAACGCTGGCGTTCAACCCGTCACGGGAGTCGAACTCACGTTGCGCGACACCCTTCCTGGAGACGGACTGCACCATGTGACGCTCATAGCGGAGAACCGGCGGGGATACGCCAACCTCTGCCGCCTGGTGACCGAGGCCCACATGGAGTCGCCGCGCGATCGGGTGGCGCTCCCCCTTGCATCTCTCCTCGCGCGCCCCGAGGGGCTCATCCTGCTCACCGGCTGCCGTCGAGGACCGCTCGCCGCCGCTCGCCGCTCTTCGGTGGCCGACGCCGAATCCTTGATGGCTTCCATCATGGAGAGCTTCGGCGAACGCGGCGTCTTCGTAGAGCTTCAGGAGAACTCCGTGCGCGGAGATCGGACAAGAAATCGCGCTCTGGCATCTTTAGCCGACTCCGCCGGCGTCGGCGTCGTCGCCACCGGCAACGTCCATTACCACGACTCGTCTCGCAGTCGACTTCAGGACGTTCTCGTGTCCATCCGGGAGCGGTCGACTCTCGACGGTTCTCATCGAGCGCGGCGCTCCAATTCGCTCTTCCGGCTTGCGTCGCCCGACGAGATGCGACAGCGCTTCTCGGATCGCGTCGACGCGATCCGCAACTCGGCTCGCATTGCGGAGCGGGCTTCGGCGTTCGATCTCACCGAGGATCTGGGATACGAGTTTCCCGACTTCGACGGCGGGCGGGGAACGAGCGCGCTCTCAACGCTCTCGGCCCTCTGTCGGGCGCGGCTGGAAGAACGTTACCGGCCGGGAAGCCGTGAGTGGGAAGACGCCCGGGAACGGCTCGACACCGAGCTCGCGCTGGTCGATCTCCACGGACTCGCCGGATTCTTCCTCGTCTACCGCGACATCATGAACCTGGCTGCCGAGGTCGCGCACGAGGTTCGCGGCAGCGCGCTCAGGGCGAGCGCCAATCTTCCTGCGGGGCGCGGGCGCGGCTCTTCGGTCTCTTCGATCATCTGCTATCTCGTCGGTCTCTCGCACATCGACCCGGTCAGGAACAGGCTCTTCCTGGGGAGGTTCCTGAACGAAGCTCTGGGCAGCGTCCCCGACATCGATCTCGATTTTCCGCGCGACATCCGCGAGCAGCTCATTCTCCGCATCTACGAGAAATACGGAGACGAACACGCCGGCCTGGTATGCACCTTTCCCACCTATCGCCTGCGCTCGGCGGTCAAGGAGATCGGGAAGACCCTCGAGCTCCCGACGGGAGATCTGGAGAAGCTCTCGAAGCTCGCCGGACAGCGCTCCGCCCGGGGGCTTGCCGAAGAAATGAGGACGCTACCGGAGTTCGGCGAACGCGCGGACTCCCGACCTTGGCGCATGCTGGGCGAGCTCGCCGAAGAAATCGCGGGCCTGCCGCGGCACATATCCCAGCACGTGGGAGGGATGATCGTTTCCAGCAGACCACTCGTCGAGCTCGTGCCGCTTCAGCCGGCAGCATGGGAGGGAAGGGTGCTATGTCAATGGGACAAGGACTCCTGCGACGACGCCGGCTTCGTCAAGATAGATTTTCTCGCTCTCGGCATGCTCTCCCTGGTCGAGGAAACCACCGACCTGATCGCGGAGCGTCACGGGCAGGCCCCAGACCTCTCGCGCATCGACTTCGCCGACGACGCCGTCTACGACCGCCTCTGCGCCGGCGACAACGTAGGCATCTTCCAGGTTGAGAGCAGGGCCCAGATCCAGATGATCCGGAGGACACGACCTCGGAATCTGAGCGAGCTGGCGGTGCAGGTGGCCATCGTGCGCCCCGGCCCCATCGTCGGAGGGGCGGTCAACCCTTATGTGCGCAGGTGCGAGCTCCTTCGCGACAATCCCGACTACGAGGTTGAGTACGCACACCCGCTCCTCGCGGAGCCGCTCGGCGAAACTCTGGGCGTCATCGTCTTTCAGGACCAGGTTCTGGGAGTGTGCCAGGCGCTGGCGGGGTTTTCGGACAGCGAGGGCGAATCCCTGCGCCGGGCTATGAGCCGCAAGCGCTCGCGCGACGCTCTCTCCGCTCACTGGGAACGCTTCCGGGATGGAGCGGCGGCCAACGGCGTGAGCGAGGAAAAGGCCCGCGTGATCTTCACCCAGGTCGTCGCGTTCTCCGAGTTCGGCTTCCCGAAGTCGCACGCGGCCGCATTCGGACTGCTCGCCTATCAGTCGGCGTGGCTGCGGCACTACTATCCGGTGGAATTCTACGTCGGCCTCTTCAACAATCAGCCGATGGGTTTCTATTCGCTCGACGCCCTGGGCCGCGATTGTCGCCGGAACGGCGTGGCCACGCTTCTGCCCGACCTGAACAGGAGTCAGGTGCGCTGCACGGCCGAGGGCGGCGATCTGCGCATCGGCCTTGGGTTCGTGCGCGAGTGGGGGGAGGAGGTCGCGGAGGCCGTGGTGGCCGAGCGTGAGCGGGGCGGCGGCTACGCTTCGTTGCCCGATTTGCTGCGGCGTTCGGAGGTGCGAATCACGACGCGCCGCCTCGCCCGCGCCGCCGTGGAAAGCCTGATATGGGTGGGTGGGATGGATTGCTTCGGCCTCTCCCGGCGCGAGCTGCTCTGGCAGGCCGGTCTCTGGCTGGGTCCGGACGTCGCCGGCTCCGGGGCGGCCGGATCCGAGTCCCGAACCACTCGTCCGAGGCGCCGCGAACCCAGCTTCGGTCTGCCTTTCGAAGACCCGTACTCGGATCTCGCCTTTCCGGAACTCGGAGCTGCCGAACGGATGATGGCGGAGTACGACGCCCTCGACTTCTCGGCGGAGCTCCACCCCTTCGCCCCGCTCCGCGAAGCTCTGCCGAACGACGTTGTCCGTTCCGACGAGCTCCTGGCGGCATCGCCCGGGATCGACGTGACCGTGGCGGGACTCGTAACCACCCGCCAGCGGCCGGCGACAGCGAAAGGATACGTGTTCGTGCTCATGGAGGACGAATGCGGCCCCGTGAACGTCATCGTCCGCCCGCAGATCTACGAGCGTTGCAAGAGCGTGGTCCGCCTCGAACCTTTCCTCAAGGTGAACGGAACGCTGAGAAGAGACGGAGCCACCGTAAACGTCGTCGCGAAACAGGTGGAGAGCCTTCTAGAGGAGAGCAGCGGCGGACACCTCCCAAACTCGGCACCGGCCGCCCCAAGCGATCCGTACCGCTACCTCGCCGTTCTGAGGCGTGATCCCCCCGGCATCAAGAGCTGGGGATGACCGGGAGCCGGGAATGACGGGCGTCGAAAGTGTCGACGCACCGCCGGGAACCGACCGGAGGCGTTCCGGCCACGCGGCGCTTGGCCGTTCGCGTGTCCGCGGACCGATAGAGGCGCCGCCCGGATTCGAACCGGGGATGAAGGATTTGCAGTCCTCTGCCTTACCACTTGGCCACGGCGCCGACGGAGGGTCGGCGGTCTGCCCTGCCGGTCATCGGCGAAAATCACGATGGGCTCGGACAGTGCGACTCGCTCCAACAAGCGGGAAACCGGACTCGAACCGGCGACCCCAACCTTGGCAAGGTTGTGCTCTACCAACTGAGCTATTCCCGCAGGAAAGGAATCTTACCGAGAGGGCGATTTGGTGTCAAGGGCGTGGGCCGGGGACGCCAACCCAGCCATTCCCAGTATCTTTCAGGCCATGCGTGCGAAACTACTCCTCCTCACCGCCCTGGTCGCGGCTTCGGCGTCGAGCTGGACGCATCTCGGGTCCGGACGCCTGACGGCTCAGACGGCGACCCGGCTGCTCGACGAGACTCTGGCGCCCCGCGGCTACCTGCGCCTGGGAGCCCTGCCGTCGTTCACTTCGTGGGATTCCCGTTACGGCCTCAAGATCGAGGACGGCGTCGAGACCCGCGCGGTCGAATCCCTGGGCGACGTCCTCATCGACGAGAGGGGCGCAATCTTCCCGGGTTTCACGGACATGGAGAACCATATCCGGGCTCTGATCGACGATCCGGATTTCCTTGGTTCGGCGGGTTCGTCGGACGCCGCGCTCCATCAGGATATCACGAGGGTCGACATCGGAGCTCATTACGGAGTCTTCGACTGGCTGACGGTGGGCGTGAACCTACCTCTGGTCAAGACCCGCATGGCCTTCGAGAACTCCCTGTGGACAGGGGAGGATGCCAATCTCGGCGTGAATCCGCTCCTCCAAAACGCAGGGGAGGTGGCGCGCCTCCTCGACGGACTCGCCGCCGCGACCGCGGCCGCCGGAAACTACGCGACCGGCCGGTGCTCGTCCGATCCCGGCTCGAACGTCTGTCGGGACGCGCAGGCGCTCAGCGCCAGGATCGCCTCGTTCGAGAGTTCTGCGCGAGGCGCCTACACGAGCTCGTTCGTGTTTCCGATGGAGGGGACTGCGGTGGCCGATTCCCTGGCGGCCGCGCTTGCCCGGCTGGAAGCCGACCTGGCCGTGGCCGGCGTACGGAATCTGCCGTCGATGGTCTTCGCCACGGACTGGTTCACCGCTTCCGCGATCACCGAACTGCCCTCGCAGACCTTCATCGGCGCCGAGCCGATCGCGCCGATCGACGGGGAGTGGAAACTGGGGGATGTGGAAGCGAGCCTCCTGGCGAGAGTTCTGGAGGGGACTACGGGGGACCCGACCGCTCCGACCGCAGCCTACCACGTGACCGCCGGAATCACGGGCCGTTTCGGCACCGGCGCCCCGGACGCGCCCGACCGGCTCTTCGACCTGGGAACGGGCGACGGCCAGATCGACATCGAGGCGAGGGTCGTCGGCGCCTTCAGGTGGCGCAGCTTCGCCGGCGTGCGGATCGGTGCCAGGTACGGCGTCCAGCAGCCGCTGGTGCGGGAATTGAGGATCGCGTCGCCCGACGACATCTTTGCACCGCTTTCCACCCTGAGCTCGGCGACCTGGCATCCGGGGTCGTACCTTGGCGTGGACGCGGAACCCGCATGGACGGTGACCGACGAGCTCTCGGTGGTGGGAGCGTACCGCCTGTTCGCAAAGAGCCGGGACCGCTTCGTTCTCGACGTTGCGGAATCCGGCGCCCCTGATCCTGCCGCCCTGGAGCTGGAGAGCGGTGCGACGTGGCATCGCGCCGGTCTGGGAATACGCTACTCCACGACCGACCCTCTCGGAGCGAGGATGTCATCTCCATTCGAGGTGAACATCCGCTGGCTCTTCCCGGTGGCCGGTTCCGGGGGACAGGTTCCGGTCGCGAGCTCGCTCGAAGTGGGAATTCGCCTATTCCGGAGGATGTAGCGGGCCGCGATTCCGCAGGCGGTTACGTCCGCTCGAAGATCGACCGACCGGCGCTGAGCAGGTCTTCGCATCCCTCGCTGACGCGCGCCGCCATCGACGCTTCCGCCTTCTTGAGATAGGAGCGCGGATCGTAGAGCTTCTTGTTGCCGACCTCGCCGTCGATCTTGAGCACACCCTCGTAACCCGTCATCATGTGGTCGGCGATGGGTCGGGTGAAGGCGTACTGAGTGTCGGTGTCGATATTCATCTTGACCACGCCGTAACCCAGCGTCTCGCGAATTTCTTCCCGGGAGCTGCCACTTCCTCCGTGGAAGACGAGATCCATGCGCGCCTCCTCGCCGTACCGGGAGATCACCGCCTCCTGGCCGTTGCGGAGAATCTCGGGGCGGAGCTTGACCGCTCCCGGCTTGTAGTGGCCGTGCACGTTGCCGAAGGTGGCGGCGAAGGTGAAGCGTCCGATCTCCCGGAGCCCTTCGTATACCGCCAGCATGTCCTCCGGTGTCGTGTAGAGGTGTTCCTCCGGAGTATCCTCCGATCCTGCAGCGCCGTCCTCCTCGCCACCTACCACGCCGGCCTCCACCTCGAGGATGATCTCGTGTTCGGCGGCCAACGCAAGATATTCCCTCGAAATTTCGATGTTCTCTTCGAGCCTGAGCGCGGATGCGTCGAGCATGTGGTTCTGGAAGAGATTGCCCTCTCCCCGCGCCCGTCGCTCGGCGGTCGCGCGAATGAGCGGCTTCAGGAATTCGGCGGCCTTCTGCGGCTGGCAATGGTCGGTGTTGAGGGCGAAGAGCACGTCGTAACGCTCCGCCAGGCGATGAGCGGCCTCGGCGAGCACGATGCAGCCGTGGGCCGCATCCGCCGTTTCAAGCCCCGCCGCGAACTGCCCGGCTCCGGTCGAGAACTGGATGATGCCGTCCGAACGCGAGTCGCTGAAACCCTTCATGGCGGCGTTCAGCGTGACGATGGAGGTCACGTTGACTGCAGGATACGCGTAATCGCCGTCCTGCGCGGCATCGAGCATCGCGGCGAACTCGCGGGGCGTGGCTATGGGCATGGCTCGGTGGGGAAGGGAGGGATGGCGCGGCGGTTCCCTTGGGACGCGGCAACGTATCGCTGGAGGGGATGGTTGGGATAATAATAGGATGTCCCGGTACCGTACCGGTGTGCATGTTCGAGCAAGCGATCCCACGGTGAGAGCCGGACGCTCTCTTCCACAGGCTTCAGCTTGGGGCCCGCGCGTACCCCGGGCACACCGGGAGTCCGCTGGACATGCCAGTCAAGACGCTCAAGCCGGGAGTCCACGGCGTCCCGGGCGGTGAGAACATGATTGCGTTCTCCAGACTTGTGCCCTTCCATGCCTGAACCCCGGTCCTACGACCCGCTCGACTATCGTAACCCGACTGCCAGCTTGGTCAAAGAACTGATGGGCAGGAGCCCTGAGAAGCTCGCGAAACGGCCTGATTCGAGCCACTGGTCCAGCCTGGCCCGGTCCCGGGTCCGCAGGGTCTTACCTTAGCCTCCGGACCCCGAGGGCCAGCGCCCCGGCCAAAGCCGATCCGGCTATCCCGAGGAGCGCCGGATCAAGCAGCCGATGGGCGTCCCCGAGGTCGCTCAACCGGACGATGAAGAGCACGGCGACTCCGAAGGCTATGGTCGCGAGCGCTTCGAGCGTCCCGAATCGAGATCGATAGATCCCTGCAAGCACAGGCACGAACAGGCTGACAGACAGGATCGAGTAGAAAAGGGTGAGCTGACCGACCACGCTGGGATTGGCAATGGCGAGCAGCACCGCTCCCGCTCCGGCGATCGCCGCAGTGAAGCGCGCCACCCGGAGAAGATCCCTATCGGAGGCCTCGGGACGGAGATGGCGCTTGTAGAGGTCCTTCGAAAGCGAGGTGGTCAGCATGAAGAGGACCGCGTCCGCCGACGACACTTCGGCCGAAAACACCGCCGCGAGCGCGAGCGCTCCGACTGCGGCCGGAACGCCGTAGGTGAGCACCGTGGGCACAGCCAGTTCGGCGCTTCCCGCAAGCGAGGGGTCGTGGACCCGGGCGAGCAGCCCCAGCGCCACCGGAACGCAGGCGAACAAGAGAAGCACGACGCCCTGAAGAACGATCCCCAAACGTAGCGAGCGCTTGTCGCGAGCCCCGAACGCCTTTTGCAGCAGCCCCGGCGACACCATGAAGGCCGGCACCAGCAGAGCTGCGAGCACCCACCCGGATCCCTCTCCATTGAGGAAGCCGGGAAGCCCGTGGGCGAGCTCCGAGCCCACGACCTTATCCCAGCCGCCGGCGCGCACCATCGCCACGGGCACCAGAACCGCCATGCCTCCCAGAAGAACGACGAGCTGGACCATGTTCACCCACGCGCTGGCCAAGAGGCCTCCGGTCGCGAAATAGGTGACGACGAGAGCTCCGCCCAAGGCCGCTCCCAGCCAGGTCGGCGCTCCCAGCACCCAGGTCAGGATCTGCGACATGGCGACGAGTTGAGCGGCGAGCGCGGCGAGACCGGCGAACCATAAAATCACCGCCACCGCCGTCCGTACCGACTGACCGTAGCGGTATTCGAGAAAATCGCCCGTGGTAAGCAGCCCTTCCCGTTTGGCGATCTCCCAGATGCGTGGGCCGATCCATAGGCCGAGGAGCATGGATCCGATCCCTGCGGAGCCGACCCACCACCAGGCCGAAAGCCCTTCCCGGTAGGCGAGGCCGGACGCCGCGATCACCGAACCGGCGCCGATGTTGGCCGCAAGGAAGGTCGAAAAGGTAAGCCCGGCGCCAAGCCGCCTCCCGGCCACGAAAAAGCCGGACGCGTCGCGTACGCGCCTGGCCAGCCAAATGCCCAGGCCTGCGAGGGCCAGAGAGTAGGCGAGGATGGCAAGGAGCTGAAGATTGACCGTCATGGTGAAGAGTACCCCGGACAGGTTCGGGTCGTTACTATCTTTCGCGTGCCGGCGGAGTTCGACGCCTTCCGGCGTCCTCGTCCGCCTCGTTCAGACGCCCGGGCCACCCGGGCCAAGCCACCAGGACCTCGCTCGTGCCCGGATCCCATCTCGACAGCCTGGTCCGAAACTTCCGAGCCGGACGCATAGGCGCTCTTGCACGAGCCATATCGATAATCGAGGACGAGCGAAAGGGATACGACACCCTCGCGCGAGAGTTGCTCGGTGGTCCTCCCGCAGCCCGTCGAACCGGCTTCACGGGTCCGCCCGGAGCCGGCAAGTCCAGCCTCCTGACAGCCGCGACCGAAACCTACCGTTCCGACGATGAGCGGGTCGGGGTGGTGGCCGTCGATCCGACCTCCCCGTACTCCGGCGGAGCGCTGCTCGGCGACCGAATTCGCATGAACGATCTCGCGACCGACCCCGGTGTCTTCATTCGCTCGATGGCGACTCGAGGTTCCTTGGGAGGGCTGGCAGGCGCAACCCGCGAAGCTCTCGATCTCATCGACGCCTTCGGCTTCGAGCGGATACTCGTCGAGACCGTGGGCGTGGGGCAGACCGAGCTGGAAATTGTGAGCGCGGCCGATACCGTGGTGGTGGTGCTGGTGCCGGAATCCGGAGACTCGGTGCAGGCCATGAAGGCGGGTCTGATGGAGATAGCGGATATCTTCGTAGTCAACAAGGCCGACCGCCCGGGGGCCGATCGGTTGGCCCGCGATCTCAGGCAGGCCCTCAGACTGCGCGAGGAGGTGGTGACCAGACCGGCCGCCGGTCATCACGGAGTCGACCTGACGTCGGTGCGGGTCCGCCGAAACGAGGCGACGGAAGGGGGCGACCGATCCGGCTTGGAGCCTGATGCGCCCGCATCCCGACGCCCCGCCCGCAAATCTCCGAGAAAGGACGAGACGAAGTGGAGGGTCCCGGTGCTTCCGACCGTCGCCCACCGGCGGGAGGGCGTTCCCGAACTGCTCGCCACGATCACCCGACATCGGGAGTGGCTGGAGAGTTCTGGCGAACTGCGCAGGCGGCGAGAACTGCGCGCGGGAAGCCGGGTGCGCGACATCGCCGAGCGCGAGCTGATCGGAAGACTTAAGGGTGCCGGATGGGCCGAAGAGCTCATCGAGAGCCAGGTTGGAGAGATCGCGGCCGGTCGCGTGACGCCCTACGACGTCGCGCGTGAGATCACCGACCGCCTGCTTCGACTCTGACGCTCGTTCACCGAATCGAACCGGAGCCCGAGCGACGGGGTAGCACGCACACGGTGACCCACTCCTGATTCGCAACCACATGTCCAACACCAGCACTGCGCCCGGCACCTCCGAGAGCCTGATCCGGGTCCTGGAAAGCAAGGAAACGGAGATCGCCGATCTTCGCGCTCGCCTGGGCGCCTGGGAGGCCGCCTACGGAGAGCTTCCCAAGCGTCCGCACCTCGTCGACTCGGCGGGGAAGGAGGTGCCGCCGCTGGCGACGCCTTTCGACTCCGGCGGTTCCTACCTTTCCGATGTCGGCCTTCCCGGCGAGTATCCGTTCACGCGGGGTCCTTACACGAGCATGTACCGGACCAGGCTGTGGACCATGCGCCAGTTCGCCGGTTTCGCCACCGCCGAGGAAACCAACGCGCGCTATCGCTATCTCCTCGAACAGGGTCAGACCGGTCTTTCGGTCGCCTTCGATTTCCCGACGCTGATGGGCTACGACTCCGACCACCCGCGTTCGCTCGGAGAGGTCGGCGTGTGCGGCGTGGCGATCTCTTCCGCAGCCGACATGGAACGTCTCTTCAAGGGCATACCGCTCGACCGCGTGTCGGTCTCCATGACCATCAACGGACCTGCCGCGATACTCTTCGCCTTCTACGTGGTCGCCGCCGAGCGCCAGGGCGTCGATGCGGCGCTGCTGCGCGGCACGGTGCAGAACGACATCCTGAAGGAGTATCAGGCTCAACATGCGTGGGTCTATCCGCCCGAGCCCGCCCTGCGCATCATCGTCGACATGCTGGAGTGGTGTTCGACCAACACTCCGAAGTACAACCCCGTCTCCATCTCCGGCTACCACATCAGAGAAGCCGGCGCCACCGCCGCACAGGAGCTCGCCTTCACACTCGCGAACGGCTTCGAGTACGTGGAACGGGGTCGGAGACGCGGTCTTGCGGTCGACGCCTTCGCGCCGCGGCTTTCCTTCTTTTTGGACGTGCACAACAACCTCTTCGAGGAGGTCGCCAAGTTCCGGGCCGCCCGCCGTATCTGGGCCAGGCATCTCCGCCATCGCTACGGCGCTCGGGATCCACTCTCCTGGAGACTGCGCACGCATGCGCAGACCGCAGGGGTCACCCTGACCGCGCAGCAACCCGAAAACAACGTCGTGCGAGTGGCCTACCAGGCGCTCGCCGCGGTCCTCGGCGGCACGCAGTCGCTGCACACGAACTCCATGGACGAGACGCTCGCTCTCCCGACGAGGAAGGCGGTACGCATAGCGTTGCGCACGCAGCAGATACTCGCTCACGAGTCCGGCGTCGCGAACTCCATCGACCCGCTGGCCGGATCCTATTTCGTCGAGGCGCTCACCGACGAGCTGGAACGGGATGCGGAGGAGTACTTCGAGGAGATCGAGGATGCCGGTGGAGTGGTGCCCGCCATCGAGAGCGGATGGTTCCAGAGGGAGATCGCCGCATCGGCGGCTCGCCAGCAAGGCGAGATCGAGAGCGGGGAACGGATCGTGGTCGGCGTCAACGCCTTCACCGGCGGTTCGGAGGAGATCGAGATCGACACGTTGCGGATCGATCCGAGCGTGGAGGAGCGTCGAGTGGAACGCCTGCGGGAGCTGAGAGCCGCGAGGGATGCGGCCAGGGCCGAGAGCTCGATCGAAGCGCTGCGTGGGACGGCAGCCGGTTCGGAGAATCTCATCCCGCGCCTCATCGACTGTGCGCGAGCCGACTGCACGCTCTTCGAGATAAGGAATGCGATGGAGACGGTCTTCGGAGCTTACCGGGAGCCGGTTTTCTTTTGAGCGCGGGACCGGCCGGCGTCCCCGGACGCAGAATCAGAATCCTCGTCGGGAAGCCTGGGCTCGACGGCCACGACCGGGGCGCGAAGGTGATCGCAAGCGCCTTCCGCGACGCCGGATTCGAGGTGATCTACACGGGTCTCCATCAGACTCCGGAGATGATAGCGGCCGCCGCCGTTCAGGAGGACGTCGACGTGGTCGCCCTCTCCATACTCTCCGGCGCCCACATGACGCTCTTCCCCAAGGTGCAGGAGCTGCTCCGGGAGCAGGGAGGGGAACATGTGCTCATCACCGGCGGAGGCATCATTCCGGAGGAAGACGCCAAGGCATTGCGGGAGAGAGGGATAGGACGCATCTTCGGACCAGGAACCTCGACGCGAGACGCTATCGAGTACGTACGCGGCTGGTTCGAAGAAACGGCCGCCTGAGTGGACGGCGACCAGCAGGCCGCCCGCGGACGCCAGCGCATACTCGCGGACGAACTCCTCGAGCTTCGCGAGCAGCTCTACCGAGGCGGAGGCGCCCGACGTGTGGAGCGTCAACACTCCAAAGGTAAACTGACGGCCCGCGAACGCGTCCGGCTCCTCTTCGACGAGGGCGAAGACTGGTTCGAGATCGGCCTTCTGCTCGGGTACGACCTTTATGAAGGGGGAGCCCCGTCCGCAGGGGTCGTGACGGGAGTGGGACGTGTCCACGGGCGCCCCGTCGTGGTGGTGGCCAACGATGCCACCGTCAAGGCGGGCTCCTGGTGGCCGGAAACGATCACCAAGATGCTCAGGGCCCAGGAAGCGGCGATGGGATGCGGCCTCCCCATCGTCTATCTGGTGGACTCGGCCGGGGTCAATCTTCCTTATCAGAGCGGGGTCTTCCCGGGGCGTTACGGCGCGGCGCGCATATTCCGCAACTGCTCCATTATGCGCCGCTGGCTCCGCATTCCCCAGATCGCGGCCGTGATGGGACCCTGCATTGCGGGAGGGGCCTACCTGCCGGCGCTCTCCGACCTGATCATCATGGTCGAAGGCAGCTCGTTCATGGGGCTGGGAGGCCCCAACCTGGTCAAGGGAGCCACGGGACGGAATGTCGACGCCGAAGAGCTCGGCGGCGCTCGTCTACATGTCGAGATCAGCGGCGTGGCGCACCGCACGGCGCCCGACGACGAGACCTGCGTGGAGGAGATCAGGGATCAGCTCAAGGCTGTGGCGTCGGCACCCGCCCCGGATGCCAAGAAAGCCACCGCGTCGGCGGTGAGACCCGCTGCGGATCTCTACGAGCTGCTGCCTGACGACCATCGTCACCCCTACGACGCCCGGGAGGCGCTCGCCTGCATCGTCGACGCGAACTCTCTCCGTCAATTTCAGGAGGGCCACGCTCCGGAACTCATCTGCGCTCGGGCGACCGTTGCGGGAAGAAGGGTGGGAGTCCTCGCGAACGCTCGCGGCATCTTCCCGAGGCCGGGTGGCGACGGACCGCCGACGCTGGGCGGGATCATCTACACCGAGAGCGCGCGCAAGGCGGCCCGCTTCATCGACATCATGGATCGACAATCCATACCGCTCCTCTTCATCCAGGACGTATCCGGGTTCATGGTCGGTCCCGAGGCCGAACGTTCCGGGATCATCCGTGCGGGCGCCGACTTCGTCGAGGCGATGGCCACCGCGAAGGTACCGCGCATCGTCGTGACGCTCAACCACGCATCTGGAGCCGGATATTACGCGATGGCAGGGCAGGGGTTCGATCCGGATTTCATCCTCTCGCTTCCGGGGGGACGCATGGGGGTGATGGAGGGGGCAAGCGCCGTGGCCGGCCTCTTCGAGTCGCAACTGGCCACTCTGAGGGAGAGGGAAGAGGTGCGGGACGAAGCGGTCAGGGCCGAATACGACAGGCAGCTCGACGCCCGCTTCGCCGCCGCGCGCGGCTTCGTGGACGCCATCGTCCTGCCCGAGGAGCTTCGACCTTACCTGGCGCTTCTGCTGGACGCGACGCGAGGAAAAAGGGAGCGTCGGACGCCGGAGGAGTTGGGTATCAGGTATCTCGGAGCCGATGGATTCGGTGGGGACGGCGGGTTCGGTGAGGGTGGATTCGGTGGGGACCGCGAGCTTGACGAGGTCCGCGATTCGGACGGAGGCGGTCGGGCGTGAATCCGTCGCACAAAGAGCTTCGCCGCGTGGTGAGAGTGGCGAACGGGCAAGGATTCTGGGGCGACGACCGCGAGGCCCCGGTCCGCCAGATCGAGGGAGGCGCCATCGACTATCTCACCCTCGACTACCTGGCCGAAGTGACGATGTCCATCATGCGCCGAATGAAGGACAGGAATCCGGACACGGGGTACGCCACCGACTTCGTACCGCTGATGGAGCGAATCTTTCCGGAGTGCGCGAGCCGGGGCGTCACCGTGATCGCGAACGCGGGCGGAGTCAATCCGGCAGGGTGCGCTCGGGCCGTCGCCGATGCGGCAGCTAGAGCCGGGACCCGTGCCCGGGTAGCGCTGGTTCGGGGCGACGACATCGCCGATCGGCTCGAAGAGATCACCTCTTCCGGTCACACCCTGTCGCACATGGAGAACGGCGAGCCGTTGACGACCGTGCTCGATCGCGTTCGCTGCGCCAACGTCTATCTCGGAGCCGCTCCCGTGGTCGAGGCGCTCGCTAGGCTGGACGCCCAAAGGGATGCAAGCAGGGAAGGGGCCGCCTCGAAAGCGAAGGTCGTGGTCACTGGCCGGGTCGCCGACGCTTCTCTGACCGTGGCTCCCCTCGTGCACGAATTCGGCTGGTCCATGCGGCGCTTCGATCTTCTGGGAGCCGCGACGGTCGCCGGCCACGTGCTCGAGTGCGGAGCGCAGGCGACCGGCGGCAACTGCATGCACACCTGGTGGGAGATTCCCGATCTCGCTGCGGTCGGCTTTCCCATCGTCGAGGCAGGGGCCGACGGTGGAATCACAGTCACCAAGCATGTCGGAAGCGGAGGCCGGGTCGATCGGGCGACGGTGACCGAGCAGATCCTGTACGAGATCGGTGACCCTGCGGCATACGCCACACCGGACGTGATCGCCGATTTCACCGGCTTGAGCCTGGAGAGCGACGGTCCCGACCGGGTGAGGGTGCGCGGTGCCGGGGGTCGGTCCCGACCCGAACGTCTGAAGGTCTCGATAGGGGTGGCATCCGGTTGGCGCGCCACCGGAACGATGACCTACGCGTGGCCCGACGCGGCCTTGAAGGCCCGTGCGGCCGCCCGTCTGCTCGGAAGGCGTCTGGACCGGCTCGGTCTCGGTTTCAACGAGACACGGGCCGAGCTCGTGGGCTGGGATTCCGCACTGGGACCGCTTTCCGGACCGCCGCCGCCGGATTTGCCCGAGGTCGAACTTCGGTTCGGGGTTCGCTCCGAGTCCCGCGCCGCCGTCGAGCGTTTCAGCCGCGAGATCGCGCCGCTCGTGCTCACCGGACCGCCATCGGCCACCGGCTACCTGGGCGGGCGGCCCCGCGTCCAGGAGGTGATCGCCTTCTGGCCGGCGCTGATCGACCGCGACATGGTGGAGCCCTTCGTCACCGTCGACGTGGTCGAGGTCTGATCCGATGGCGAAGCTGCGACTCGTCCATCTCGCGCACGCCCGGTCCGGCGACAAGGGCGACACAGCCAACATCGGGGTGATCGCCTACCGCTCCGAGGACTACGATCTGCTGGCGAGAGAGCTGACGGCGTCGCGGGTCGAGAACCATCTCGCTCCGTTCGGCATCGGCGACGTGGAACGCTTCGAGCTTCCCGGCCTCTCGGCCTTCAATTTCCTAGTGCGCAACGCGTTGGCCGGAGGCGGCACGGTCTCGCTCAGAACCGACTCTCAGGGCAAGGTTCTTTCGAACGCCCTGCTGCGCATGAAGATCGACGTTCCGGACAAAGTCGCGATGGAGCGAGCCGGGAAAGGCTACGCGCCGGTCGGTCCGGAAACGGAGGGGTCGCCTTGAACGTGCCAAAGGGCGGGCGCAGCTCCCTGGTGGCCGCCGACGTCGATGGCGGGGTGCGTCGGATCGAGCTCCGTCGCGGACGCAAGCGCAACGCCCTCTCGCGTCGTCTGGTGGAAGGGCTGGCCGGAGCGTTGCGGGAAGCCGCCTGCGACCCCGAGAGCCGGGTAGTCGCCATCTGCGGCGAAGGCAGCGATTTTTCGGCCGGCGCCGACCTCGTCGAGCTGGCGGAGTCTCGCGAACTTTCGCGCGAGGAGCGTCTTGAGGACGCCATGCGCCTGGGCGAACTCTTCAAGCAGATCCGGAACCATCCCCGGCCCGTCGTGGCGACCGTGCGCGGGCGAGCACTGGGCGGCGGATGCGGTCTGGCGATCGCCTGCGACGCCGTACTTGCGAGCGACGACGCCCGTTTCGGGTTCCCCGAGCTGCACATCGGCTTCGTTCCGGCGCTGGTGATGGCCATGCTCCGCAGAAAGCTTCCTGAGACGCGCATCTTCGATCTCGTGGCCACCGGGAAACCGGTGTCGGCCGCCCGTGCCGCCGAGATCGGCCTCATTACCAAGGTGTTCCCCGGGGAAAGCTTCGATTCCGGCGCTGCCGAGTACCTGCGCGATCTGGCCGGGCGCCCTCCGGGAGCGATGAACGCCACCAGGAAGCTCCTCGCGGAGAGCGACGGGCTCTCCTTCGACGAGGCGATGGCGCTGGGAGCCCACGTGAACGCCGAAGCCAGGGAGTCGGACGAACTTCGCGACGGCCTCGCGCGCTTCTTCCGCCGCCGCTGAGGTCGGATCGGTGTTTCTGCCCAGAAGATCCGGTGCGGGACCGCCTGGTCCGTTGCTCGGTTGGCGCATCGCCAGCCTGGCGGCAGGTGCGACTCTGGCCCTCCTCGGGCTCTTGCTCGACCTCGACTGGATGATTCCGGCGGCCATCGGGATACTCCTGATGGGCATGGTTCTGGGAGCTTTCGAAAGGCGGGGATGACCGAGCTGGGAAGCCGGGCTGCGACCGCTCTTCCTGGACCTCAGAAGGGTTGCTAAAATACTGTCCAGGGAAAAGGGTTGCTAAAATACTGTCCAGGGAAATCGGGGGCACTATAGAGTCAACCAACGGGCGAAAGGAGGGCTCGCTAAACTGAATCGGAAAGTGTCTCAAAGTCGTTGGCAGGTTCCGCATCAACTTGAGGGAGTCACGACCATGGAGCAGATTCAGAAGACTTACAAATACTTGCCGGTGACGTCGGCCTCGGCAGGACCCGCGAGTATGCGTACTTCATCTTCTCGCAGCACGGGATCGTCCCGTAGTTCGAGCTCCAGCCCCGTTCCGCGTCGGAGCAGCGGCATCAGGCCGGACTCCTCCTCTAGAAGGTGCAGCGCCACCTCCGGATGCAGTCCGATGACGATGCGTTTCGCGTTCCCGTCCGCCGCCGCGCGCCGGATGCCGCGCTCGACCCGTCGCGCTACCGTCGCCGGCGAATAGACGCGCCCCGAACCCCCGCAGGAACGACAGCCGATGGTCACCCGCTCGAGCAGCGGAGGTCTGACGCGCTGACGAGTCATCTCCAACAGGCCGAACTGCGAGATCTCGTTGGTTCGGGTGCGCGCGCGGTCCCTGCCCAGATGGGTGCGCAGTTCGTGCAGGACCTTCTGCCGATGTTCGGCTTCCTCCATGTCGATGAAATCGATGACTACCAGTCCGCCCACGTCGCGGAGCCTGAGCTGGTGGGCGATCTCGCGCGCCGCCTCGAGATTGGTGCGCAGGATCGTCTTCGCCGCATCGGTGCCCGATCCGGTATAGCGACCGGTGTTGACATCTATCGCGACCAGGGCCTCGGTGGACTCGACGACCAGGTGCCCACCCGACTTGAGTTCCACCCTGGGCTCGAAGGCGCGATGGAGCTGGTCGAGGACGCCGGCCTCCTCCAGCAGACTTCCGGATGCGCCGTCGTGCAGGTGTATGCGGTCCACGAGATCCGGCGCCACCTCGGCCACATAGTCTCGGACCTGGGCGTAAACGGTTTCCGGTTCGACCCGAACCGCCTCGAAGCTGTCGGTGAAGAGATCTCGGATGACTCCGCCGATGAGCCGGGCCTCCTTGTGAACGACCCCCGGCGTTTCCAGCGCGTCGATCTTGGCTTCGATGCGCCGCCAGGTGCGCCTCAGCCCCGCAAATTCCTGAGCCATGCGCTGGGGGGTGACTTCTTCGCCGACCGTTCGCACGATCACGCCGCCGTTTTCGCCCGTGTCCCCCACCACGGCGGCAGCCATACGTCTCAGGGAATGACGCTGCCGCCTTCCCTCTATCTTGCGGCTCACCCCCACTCGTCCGGAGAAGGGCAGGTAGACCAGGAACCGGCCCGCCAGCGAAATCTCGGCAGTGACCTTGGGTCCCTTTCCGCCGATCGATTCCTTGGTGACCTGAACCACGATCCAGTCGCCGCGACCGAGCCTTTCCTCGATCGCGTCTCGCTCCTCGGCAGCGTCGGAATCGTCGTTCTCGACGAGATCGCGCGCCTGGAGGAAAGCCGCCTTTTCGAGCCCGATGTCCACGAAGGCCGCCTGAATACCCGGAACCACGGCGTCTACCCGGCCCTTGAAGACGTGACCGGCGATGCGGTCTCGGTCCGGACGGTCGAGCATCACCTGGGCGAGTCGTCCGTCCTCCACGATCGCCACCCACGACTCGTGGTCGGTGGCGCTCACGAGGATTTCCCGCTTCACGCGGCTCCGAAGCTGGCGGCCTCGGCGTCGAGAATCGCCGTCGTCTCTCTTGTGAGAAGGCGCGAGAGTATCAACCGCTGGATCTCGCTCGTGCCTTCGCCGATCTCGCAGACCTTCGCGTCACGCATGATGCGTTCGACCGGATGGTCGCTCGTGTAACCCGCCGCTCCCAAGGTCTGAATCGCACCGTGCGCCGCCCGCATCGCGAGTTCGGAACAGAACAGCTTCGCCATCGACGCCTCGCGCTCGAAGGGATGGCCCCGGTCCTTGAGCCAGGCCGCGTGATAGGTCAGATGCCTGCCGGCCTCTATCTCGGTGGCGAGATCGGCCAACCTGAATCCGACCTGTTGGAAATCGATGATCTTGCGACCGAATTGTTCGCGTCGGGTAGCGTACGCCGCCGCCACGTCGAGGGCTCCCTGCGCGAGTCCCAATGAGAGCGCGGCGACGGCGATGCGACCTGCAGTCAGCGTATGCAAGGCGTTTCCAAGTCCCGCTCCTTCCGCTCCGAGTCTGAACTCGGCCGGAACGCGGACGTTGTCGAAGAAGAGCTCACGCGTGTCCGAGGCGCGCCAGCCCATTTTGTCGTCCTTGACTCCCGGCACCACTCCTGCGGTGCGGGGAAGGGTCGGGTGGGTCCATCCGCTCGCGGACGCCGCGGCCCTCTCGTCGTCGCAGATGTGCTTGCAGACCACGAAAGTGCTGAGACTGCGGGCTCCTGCCTCGGGATCGGTCACCGCCGTAACCACCATCACCTGGCCCACCCCTGCGTGGGTGATGAATATCTTCGCGCCGGAGATGGAGTAGGAGTCGCCCTCTCGCCGCGCCCGGGTCGTCATCGCCGCCACGTCCGATCCCGATCCGGGCTCCGAGAGCCCGAAACCGCCGATCACCTCTCCCTTCGCCAATGGTGGAACGAACAGGCGCTTCTGATCATCGTCACCAAGGCTCATGATCGGAGAGAGACAGAGCCCCGTGTGGGCAGCCACGGTGATCGAGTGACTGGCGTCCACTCGGGCCAGCTCCTCGACCACGAGTACGTAGCTTAGGAAGTCGAGCCCCAGACCACCGAGCTCGCGAGGCGCGGTCACGCCCAGGAGACCCATCTCAGCCATCTCGCGCACGGTTTCCCACGGAAAGCGGGATTTTTCGTCGAGCTCCCGCGCAATGGGGGCTATGCGCGCCTCGGCGAACGAGCGCACTCGATCCCGTAGTCTTAGGTGACCGTCGTTCAGGTAGCGTCGCATTTAGAGTTGAAGTTGTCCTCGGCAACGATCGCACGCCCCGCAACGTCGGGGTGAGGACTCGCCGAAGTAACGCAGGAGCGCCGCTCGCCGACACCGGCGGCCGCATGCGAATGCGTCGACAGCGGCCAGTTTCTCGATCGCGGCTCTGCGAAGCGAAGCGGCCCAGGCGAAGTCGGCCCTTGCCGTCACCCCCACCTGAAGCGGATACGACACCTCCGCCGGGCCTATGGTTCCGGCCTCCGGAAGGGGTTGGAGGGGATGGATGGCTCCGGTGCGTTCCAGAGCGGCAAGGGCGTTCGCGACCGCGCCGGGCGTGGCCACTCCCGCCAGTCGGGCCACTTCTCCGAGCTCCGTGCTGGAGACGCGGTTGGCGTCGCTCACCGACAGGAGAACGCGATGCACGTGGCGGAGACGACGAAGATCGGGGTGCGTCGATTCCACGAAACTCTCTCGGAGCCCGCGATCCCGGGCGGAGTAGAGCGCGACGCAAAGGGCCGGCTCGCCGTCCCGTCCCGCCCGTCCGGCTTCCTGATAGTAGGCCTCGAGGGTGGTGGGCAGGTTGAGATGGACCACGGTTCGCACGTCGGGTTTGTCGATTCCCATGCCGAAGGCGTTCGTCGCGCACACGATCCGGCACTCGTCCCCGAGGAAGACCTCGAGAGTTCGGGAACGCTCGCTTCCGCTCATTCCGGCGTGGTAGGTCTCAACCCGATGACCGAGCCGCCTGAGCCCTTTGTCCGCTTCCTCCACGATCCTCCGGGTGGCCCCGTAGACGATGCAACTGCCCGCACGAGACCCGAGGAGGGAGTGAACGATCCCGATCCTGTCCTCACCGCGACCGAGCTTCCTTATCTGCCAGCTCAGATTGGAGCGGTCGAAGGATCTGACCACCTTGCGCGGATCCACGAGCCCGAGGTTGGAGGCGATGTCCCGCTGGACATCGGGGGTGGCGGTGGCGGTGAGCGCGAGCAGGGGAGCGCGGGTACGGCTGCGGATGCGCCCGATCATCCGGTAGGAAGGTCTGAAGTCGTGCCCCCACTCCGAGATGCAGTGCGCCTCGTCGACGACTATGAGGCGTATGTCCGCGCTGCTCAGAAGCTGGGAGAAGGCCTCGCTCCCGAGACGCTCGGGAGCTACGAAAAGGAGGTCGAGCCCATCCTGCTCGGCGAGCTCCAAGGTCTCTGTGCGCAGCTTCGCGGGCTGGTTCGAGCTCATGTGGCGAGCGCGCATGCCCAGCTCGAGGGCGCGTCTCACCTGGTCCTCCATGAGCGAGATGATGGGAGTGACGACGATGGAGAGTCCGCGCAACGCGATCGCGGGCACCTGGTAGCAGAGGCTTTTTCCGCCCCCGGTGGGGAGGATGCCGAGGGCGTCCCGTCCGGCGATCACCGCCCGCACGATCTCCTCCTGCCCGGGGCGAAAGGAGCGGTAGCCGAAGCGTTCCCGGAGTATTTTGATCGGGTCGTCAGTCACGCCGGCAAGATCGCGACCGATCCCGAAAATCGGAATGTCGGATTGGGACACGGCGCGAAGTGCGTCCGAAGCGGCCGCGCTAACGCTGCGCGAACCACTCTCCCGTGAGCAGATCCCTGTAGATGACGAACTGCCCGCCCTCGTTCAGGACGACTTCGAAGTACCTCCTGGAGATGGGGTCGCGCCACCATTCGTCGTCGATGCGCCAGCTCTCCCGAACTGCGGCGACCTTACGGGCGGGCCTGCCCGGAAAGCGCACGAAGGCGGGCAGATCGTCAGAGCCGAGGCGCACGTGGAGCGGGCGCGGTCGGTGGAGAGGACGTAGCCGATTCCCGTGCTCGGGAGTGCGAGGAGAAGACATGGCGACTCCTTCCTCCCTAGAAGCCCGTTGAGAAACTCGCGCGAGCATCGAGAGCGGCGGCGCTCGGATCCTCTTCGCCGAACGAACTCGAATCGAAGCTCATCAGGGCGTAACGCCGTTCCGGCAACCGCGACCAGGGCTCCACCTCGACCACTCGATAGAGCGGGGGATGGCCCAGACGCAGACGAAGCTCGCGAGCGGCGTCCCGCAGAGCCTCGGGAGTCTCTCCTCGGTCCAGAGCGTAGCCTGCGGCACCCTTGCCTCCTTTCGTGGGAGCGAAGAGCTCGGATTGCAGGCTGGAGGCGCCGAAGGCGGTGAACTCGAGCGCGAGCGATTCCACGGCTCTCGGCGGCGGCGAGAGCTCCAGCTTGTCCCGCAACGGCGACGCGAGTCGGGAAACCTTGGCCGCAGGCTCGCGCAACGTAGCTCTCGCCATCCACGATCCGCCCCCTTCCAGACGGGCGCGCAGACGCAACTCGACAACGCCCCGTCCGCGCCGCTCCCGCCGCGCAAGGGCGAGCTCGATCAGGCGATCTATCGCCATGTGCAGAGTGCTCTCCACGCCTGCCGGATCTGGGAAATCGAGTACGACCCGTATGGGGCGCGGCCGATGGAGTGGGCGCACGGGATCGATGCGCCTTCCGGTAGCCCACCCCAGCGCCTGCGCGCCATCGGACCCGAACTGCGACGTCAACGCGGCTGCCGGAAATCTGCGCAGGGCCCCGAGAGTGGCAACCCCTAGTCGCTCCAGGCGCGCGATCATGCGCTCGTCCAGAGGAAGCGCCCTGACCGACCTCGGTGCCAGAAAGCTCGCGAGCCTGCCCGAGGGGACGATCAGGCGGTCACCGGGACGGGCGGACACGGCCGCGACCCAGGCGCCGAACTTGCCCTCCGCCATCCCGGCTCGCACGGAAGCCACCAACCTTGCGGGCAGCACGTCGTGAAGGGCGTTCACCGCACGACTCACCTGGCGGGCGGGAGATCCGAAGAGCCGCTCCAGGCCGTCCATTCCCAAGAAAACCCGCCCGAGACCGGCAGGCTCGACAACCGGAGTCACGCCCGTGAGGGCCTCGAAGACGGCCTCGCCGGCCGCCTCGTAGTGAGCGGGATCCGGCTCGAGCAGGGTAAGGCCCGGGCAGAGGGCGACCGCCCGGGAAACGAGCTGGCCCGGCTCCACCCCGGAGTCCCGTGCCCTGCCCGACACCTGCCAGACGCTCCTCCTCCGCTCCGACCCCGGGGCGAGGAGGGCGACCGAAGTGTCGTCAAGCTCCGGCGTGCGCACGAGCTCGAGTCTGAGCTCGAAAGTCGGAAGCCAGAGGCAGAGGGCGCGACAGCCGCCGAAACCGGACGGACGGACCGCGCCTTCGGCTCTCCGCGAAATCGGGCTCGTGACTGTGGATCCCATGGCGAGAAGTGAAAACCGAATCTATTCCGAATACCGTAATATACACCTATCGTCTCGAAGCGCGGGGAGGGCGAGATGGGCGAGGAGGGACGAGAGGGCGAGATGGACGGACGCTCCGGTCGTGGCGCGGTTCGCCGGCGTTCGATAACTTCCTTGCCTGGCAGCCCGCAGGCGAAATTCGCGCGAACGCCGAGAGCGGCGTAGCAGCCGCTTGCGGCGCGAGGAGGGACGAGCAGCGCCGCTATTCGCCCGAAGAGCGACACCAGGCGAAGCGTCCAGCGCGGATGCGGCGCCCGCGCTGCCGTGGGAGGCTTTGTCCACGGACTGCCGGAACCGACCTCCGCCGTCCGCTCCCGATCCACCTACCCGCATCCACCCGCCACCATGAAAGAGCCTTCGCTTACGCTGGGCGTAGAAGAAGAGTACCAGGTCGTCCATCCCGAAACCGGCGAGCTGACCTCGTTCATTCATCGCCTCCTCGACGAGGATGCGCTTCCGCCCGAGATCAAGCCCGAGCTCCACCGCTCGGTGCTGGAGGTGGGCACCGAGGTCTGCGAGACGCCTGCCGACGTCCGCACCGAACTCACGCGGCTGCGGAACGCCGTGCAGAAAATCGTATCCGAGGACGGCCTGGAGATGGTCGCCGCCGGCACTCATCCGTTCTCGTCCTGGCAGCAGCAGGAGATCACGCCGCTCGACCGCTACATAGGCATCGAGCAGGATCTTCAGGATCTTGCGCGCCAGAATCTCATCTTCGGGATGCACGTGCATGTCGGCATCGACGACCCGGAATTCCTCATGGACGCGATGAAGGTCTCACGGTACTTCATCCCGCACGTGCTCGCGCTCTCCACGAGTTCCCCCTTCTGGATGGGGCGCAGGACGGGTCTCAAGTCGTACCGCAGCGTTCAGTGGCGCAACTTTCCGCGCACCGGCATTCCGCCCACGCTCGATTCCTTCAATCAGTACCAGAGGATCGTCGAGGTTCTGGTCAACGCGAACTCAATCCCCGACGCGTCGAAGATCTGGTGGGACGTGCGTCCCCATCACATCTTTCCCACCATCGAATTCCGCTTCTGCGACATCTGCACGCGCCTGGAGGAGGCGGTGTGCATCGCGGCGATCTGTCAGGCGATCGTAGCCAAGCTCTGGCGCATGCGTCGCGACAACATGTCGTTCCGCGTCTACCCTGTCTCACTTATCGAAGAGAACAAGTGGCGAGCGGCGCGCTACGGCATCAGCGGCAATCTCCTCGACCTGGGGCAGGAACGCGAACGTACGGCGCGGGAGCTCATCCGGGAGCTCGTGGAGTGGTTCCTGGACGATGTGCTCGACGACCTCGGCACCCGCAAGGAGGTCGAATACGCCTTCCGCATTCTCGAGGAGGGCACGAGCGCCGACCGACAGCTCCGTGTCCTGGACGAGACCGGAAGCATGAGAGAGGTAGTGCATCATCTCGCGGCGGAAACGGTAGAAGGGCTTTAGAGGCCTGCGGACAACCTCTCACGGACTGTCGGCGGCCGCTCTTCGGCGGCGCTTCACGCATATTCCTTTCTATCTTTCCGGGTGCCTTTCGCCCCCCGAACCTCGGCTTGCCCGCCACCCGAGAAAATCTGCCATTGACTTACCGACCGACACCTCCCGAGAACGGGGAGCCCGTAACTTTCAACGAAGGCCTCCGCGTTCCGGATCGACCCATCGTCCCCTTCATCGAAGGAGACGGGATCGGGCCCGACATCTGGGCCGCCACCCGACGCGTCACCGACGCCGCCGTCTCCAGGGCCTACGGGGGTGAGCGCTCGATAGCCTGGATGGAGGTGCTCGCGGGCGAGAAGGCCTTCCGGAAGACCGGGGAGTGGCTTCCACAGGCGAGTCTCGACTCGATCGCGGAGTTCGGAGTCGCCATCAAAGGACCGCTCACCACCCCGGTCGGAGGCGGCATCCGCTCGCTGAACGTGAGGATCCGGCAGGCGCTCGATCTCTACTCCTGCATCCGTCCGGTTCGCTGGATCCCGGGAACGCCTTCACCCATGAGGGAGCCGGAGAAGCTCGATGTGGTCATTTTCCGAGAGAATACCGAAGACGTCTACGCCGGCATCGAGTGGGAGTCGGGAACCCCGGAGGCCCGTCGCGTGCTCTCCTTTCTCGACACGGAGATGGGAACCCCGATCAGGGAGGGGTCGGGGGTGGCCGTCAAGCCCATCTCGCGCTTCGGAACCAGGCGCCACGTCGCCGCCTCCATCCGGTACGCCCTCGAACGCGGACGTTCGTCGGTCACCCTGGTGCACAAGGGCAACATCATGAAGTTCACCGAAGGCGCGTTTCGCGACTGGGGATACGAGGAGGCCGCCGAGAACTTCGGGGAACGCACCTTGCCCGAGAGCGAGATCTGGAAGGGCGCGCGCCCCGAGGGACGCCTGATCGTAAAGGATCGGATCGCGGACGCCATGTTCCAGCAGGTCCTCCTGCGACCCGACGAATACGATGTGCTCACGACCCCGAATCTCAACGGCGACTATCTCTCCGACGCCTGCGCGGCCCAAGTAGGCGGCCTCGGGATGGCGCCGGGCGCGAACGTGGGAGACGCGACGGCCGTCTTCGAGGCCACGCACGGAACGGCTCCGAAATACGCTGGGCTCGACAAGGTCAACCCCGGCTCGCTCATCCTCTCCGCCGTCATGATGCTGGAGCACATGGAATGGGACGAGGCGGCCCGGATCGTCGACACCGGAATCGAAGGCGCGGTCGGCGCCCGGACGGTCACCTACGACCTCGAGCGTCAACTTGAAGGGGCCACCAAGGTGTCCTGCTCGGGCTTCGCCGAGGCCATCGTCTCACACATGCGGCGTGCGTGACGAGAAAGCTGAAGATCACCTGCGTCGGTGCCGACCTCGTCCGTCCGGTCCCCCTGCTCGCTCTGGGAGTCGGCCGCAAGCGGGCGTCGGCGGGCCCGGGAAGCGCCCTCGCCAAGCTCGACTCCCGCTTCGGCGGACGGATCGGCGCGGTCATGGGGCGGGATTTCCGCGGCGGCGCCAAGGACGAGCTGCTGCTCTATTCTTCCCGGACCGGTGAGGACGGGGACCCAGGCCCGGAACGCGTCCTGCTCCTCGGAACCGGTGAGCCGGAGAACGGCGCGTCCTCCGGAATGGACTCCGCATGCGCGCGGATGGACAGTATGCGCGGGGTGGCCGCCAGAGCTCTCCGGCGCGCCGACCGCCTGGGTCTGCCTGCGTTCGCGCTCGGCTGGGTTGAAGACGCCGCAGACGATCACGGGTCCGAATCCCAGGCGGCCGCCGAGGGAGCCGTACTCGCGAGCTGGAGTTTCCGCGAGCTCAGATCCGACAGGGAGGACGGCGAAGATCGAGGGACGGTGGCCTCGCTCGAGCTGGCGGGAGGCGACGAGAAAGCCGCTCGTATCGGCGGTGTGCTGGGCGAAGCCGCCAACTTCGCTCGCACTTTGCAGGCACGACCGGGCAACCTGGCGACTCCCTCGGCCCTCGCCCGCTCAGCCGAGAAGATGGCGGCAGCGGTCGGGCTCGGATGCGTCGTGTTCGACGAGAAACGGATGGCCGCCGAAGGCATGGAGGCGATTCTGGCGGTTTCCAAGGGCTCGGCGGAGGAGGCTCGGCTGATAGTCCTGGAGCACCTCGGAGGAGAGCCGGACGACGCGCCTCTGGCTCTGGTAGGGAAGGGACTCTCGTTCGACGCCGGCGGCATCTCGCTCAAGCCGCCGCTCCGAATGGAGGAGATGAAGTACGACATGTCGGGCGGTGCGGCGGTGATCGCGGCGATGAAGGCCATCGCCGAACTCGATCTCCCCGTGAACGTCCTCGGCGTGGTCCCGTCGAGTGAGAACCTGCCTTCCGGAACCGCCGTGAAGCCCGGTGACGTGATCGGCACCCGGGCAGGCAAGAGCGTCGAGGTCGTAAACACCGACGCCGAAGGGCGCCTCGTTCTTGCCGACGCGCTCGACTGGGTCTCGGACAGGAACCCCCGGGCCATCGTGGATTGCGCGACTCTGACCGGCGCGGCGGTCGTGGCCCTGGGGCGTCACGCATCGGCGGTACTGGGCACCGACGACGAGCTCGCCGCCCAGGTCGTCGCCGCAGGCGAACGCTCCGGAGAACGCTGCTGGCGACTTCCGCTCTGGCCCGCCTACCGAGATCAGCTCAGGAGCGAGTGCGCCGATCTGGCGAACGTGGGCGGACGTGCGGCCGGGACGATAACGGCCGCCGCCTTCCTCAGGGAATTCGTGGACGACACGCCCTGGACTCACATCGACATAGCGGGCACCGCCTACGGAAAGGCCCTTAAGCCTTACCAGAGCAAGGGACCCCACGGACTTCCCACGCGCCTCCTGGTCGAATGGGCGCTCGCCAGAACCCGATGAGACGGTGGCCGCCGCGTTTCGTCTGCGGACTATACGCAGTCGCCCTCCTCGGCTCGACTCCGGTTCGGCCGGCTTCCGCGCTGGGACAGGATCCGCCGCCTCCCGACTCTCTCGCACCGCCCGACTCCGTCGTCTCCGATTCCGCGCTGGCAGTGCTCGACTCTGCGGAAGCGCCGCCCGACACCGCGACGGCGGTCGATTCGCTCATCGCCTTCGACCTCCCCGAGTTCACCGGTGGCGCCCGCGCCGACCAGACCGGATGGAGCTTCGAATGGGACCACGACGAGATCATGGCTTCGGCGGCGGTCTCGCTCGGAGAGCTCCTTTCCGAGGTGCCGGGCATCCTCGTGCTGCTGGGCGGAGACTACGGCGCCCCGGTGGGCGCAAGCACGTACGGGGTCGGTGGGGGAGGCATGCGGATTTTCAGGGACGGCTTCGAACTCTATCCCTTCGCCGGCGGCGTTCCCGACCTGTCGCGCATCGGTCTGGGGGGAATCGAACGCATTCGCGTCACCCGCAACCTCGGCGGGATGACGGTCGAGCTCTTCTCGCTCACTCACAACGACGGACGCACCTTCTCGCTCATCGAGGTGGGAACGGGAGAGAGCGACACCAATCTCTTCAGAGGTGCGCTCGCGGCTCCACGGTCCCTCGGCGGAAGTCTCGGAATCTCCCTCGAGCGGATCGACACCAAAGGTTCGGGCGGAAATGAGCCCGGCAACTTCGCGGGCACCTGGTTCCGCTATCAGTGGCATCGCGGCGACCGTCTGGGCGTTGCGCTCGATTACCGAAGCATGCGCTCCGAGACCGATCTGGAACCGTCTCCCTCGGCTCTGAGCAGAACCGACTGGGTCGTGCGCGCCCGGGGAAGGAGCGGTGGCCTTACCGGAGAGATGTTCTTCGGCACCTCGTCCCACGGGCTTCCCGAAGCGAGCGACACCTCGGGCGTGGGACCCGGCGTCCGATACGAAGGCGGGAATCGGAGACAATTCGGCGGGCGAGCGGAGTACGCCGGATCGGGGGCATGGGCCCTGGGCGAGGCTCGGTATTTCCCGGGATCTAGGCTGCCCGCGCTTCGGATCGACGGCTCCGTCGGTTACTCCCGCGACTCATGGGGAGGCGTGGAAGGGCGCTACGAGCGCTCGACCTGGGAGGATGACGGTCTCCAGGCGCGGAGCGTTCGCGCATGGACCGCGCCGCTCGCCGGCGTCATTTCGCTCTTCGCCTCCATCGAGGACGGCGACTACGGGACGCGGAGAAGCGTGGTGAGCGAACTCGTCTCGCCGGGCGACCCGCTTGCCGAAGAGGACTCCCTGCCCGCCGCCGAGTCCCTTTTCGGGGTCGCGGCGCGCTCGGGTCGCCGAATCGGCGCCGCCCTGCAATGGCGCGGCGCACTGGCTTCGGGCGCGGCGATCTCCGCCTCGGCGGACACGATCTTCCCGCTCGCGCTGGCCCCTGAAACCGAGGCCGAGGCGGTCCCGGGGCTGGCCGAACGCCAAGGGCTCGAATTCCGAGGCCGGATACCCGTCCCCTGGATCGACGGTCTCTCCATGGAGGGTCACTATATGAGCTGGGACGCGCACGCTCCCTACCTTCCGCGCACGAGTTACGGCGGAGCCCTGGTCTTCCACCGAACCTACCTCGAGAGCGGCAACTTCGAATGGTGGTGGAGAGCGGGGCTGCGCGGCCACTCGGAGCTGACCTTGCCGACCCTCGCGTCCGCCGACGCCAACGGGGCCCGCGCCTTCGTCTCGACGCCTGTCTTCCGGTACTGGTACGCTCGCACCCAGGCGCGCATCCTTACCGTGCGTATCTTCGTGCGCTGGGACAATCTGACCGGAAACCCCGAGCTTCAGTACTTCCCCGACCGCGTTCTCCCCGCGTGGCGAACGATCTTCGGTATCCGCTGGACGATGTTCAACTGATGAGGTCCGTTCTCGTGCTCTCGGCTCCAAGCGGGTGCGGGAAGACCACTTTGGCCAAGGCGCTGGTGGCGAGGTCCGACCGATTCGTGTTTTCGGTGTCGGCGACCACGCGAAAACCCCGGCCCGATGAACGCGACGGCGTCGACTACCACTTTCGCGACAAAGCCTCGTTCCTGCGCATGGTCGAGAACGGCGAGCTCCTGGAGTGGGTCGAGGTGCACGGCAATCTCTACGGCACCCCGCGCGCCGGCGTGCTCGACCCGAGTCGTCCGGGGCTCTGCACGGTGCTCGACATCGACGTGCAGGGGGCGCTGCTGCTCAAGGCCACCACCGTCGATCCGCTGCTCGTCTTCATCCTGCCGCCGTCGCTCGAAAGCGTGCAGAAGCGTCTCGCCCTCCGCGGGAGCGAGCAGGATGACGAGAGAAAAAGGAGGTTGAGAGCCGCCCTCGACGAACTCGAGCGGGTGCGCCGCTTCGACGTGGTCGTGGTCAATGACGCGCTGGAGGAGTGCGTGGACGAGCTCATGTCCGTGGCCGAGGGGCGGGGAACGGGCATTGGAGCTGAGGAAGCCGCCCGCAGGGTGAGCGCACTGCGGCGCGAGATCGAGACCATGAAGAAGTGGGACCCGGAGTAGGGAGGGACTCAACCGGGGAGCGCCGGAGAACCTGCACCAAACCGTCCCCCGAGTGTAGCTTTGAGAAGCCCGCTTCCGGCGAGGCGCCCACCCCCATCGACAGCAACGCAAGGAACGGGAGCAAATGAAGGTTTTCACCCCTAAGGAGTTGGCCGCAGGAGCCGAGAGCAAATACCTCGGCGTTCTGGTGGCCGCGAAGTACGCGCGCGAACTCAACACCATGCCCGTGGACCGACTCCCGATCGACCGCGAGGAGAAGCTCACCACGCGGGCTCTCAAGGCGCTTACCCGGAACGAAATCGAGTTCAGGCTGGTGAAGCGCAAGGGGAGGGGTGAGACGGACTGACGCTATTGCGGTTCCGGTGGACTCCGAGGCAGGACGAAGGCCGTGGCTGGCGCGGCGCGTCCTGCTCGGCGTCACCGGCGGAGTGGCTGCCTACAAGTCCGTGCAGGTCGCTCGCGATCTGACTCTGCTGGGCGCCGAGGTCGACGTCGTGCTGTCGGCGGCCGCTCGGCGCTTCGTCACTCCGCTCTCGTTCGAGGCTGTAACCGGACGCCGGGCGCTCACCGAGCTCTTCTCCGCCGAAGGCGCGGCGCGCCACCTCCGCCTGGGGAGTGACGCGGACGCGGTGTGCGTCGCTCCCGCCACCGCCGATTTCCTGGGGCGGATGGCTGCGGGCCGAGCCGACGATCTCCTGACCACGAGCCTGCTCGCCGTTCGCGCTCCGATCCTGCTCTTTCCGGCCATGAACACCCTCATGCTCGAGCATCCGCGGGTGGCGGCCAATCTGGAGAAACTTCGAGGGACGTCCGGAGTGGAGATCTGCGGCCCAGGAGTCGGCAGGCTGGCCGCAGGTGAGGTCGAGGGCGCGGGACGGATGTTGGAGCCCGACGAGATAACCGCGCTGGTCGGCAGGGCCCTCGGTTCGGCTCGCCTGGGCGCTCTCGCCTCCAGGAAGGTGCTGGTCACCGCAGGTCCGACGCGGGAACCTGTCGACACCGTGCGTTACCTCGGCAACCGTTCGTCGGGGCGCATGGGTTACGCGCTGGCCGAGTCCGCGTGGCTGCGGGGGGCCGACGTGGTCCTCGTAACGGGGCCGAGCGAGCTCTCCGTTCCGGACGGGATCGCCGTGCGCAGATGCGAAACCGCACGAGAGATGCGAGACCGCGTGGTCGAGATCGCACCTGACCGAGATCTATGCATCTTCGCTGCGGCGGTGGCGGACCTGCGGCCCCGGCAGACCGCCGAGCGAAAGCTCAAGCGGCGCGACCTGCCGGAAGAGGTCTTCCTCGAGCTTGCCCCGAATCCGGACGTGGCGCTAGCTGCCGTTCAGGCGATGGAAAACGAAGGCTTTTCGGTCGGATTCGCACTGGAGAGCGAGAACATGCTCGAAAACGCCCGCGCCAAGCTCGTCGGCGGTCGCTTCGACATGGTCGTCGCCAATCCCGCCGGCGACCCCGATGCCGGATTCGGAGCGACTACCAACCGGGTGACGGTTCTCAGGCCCGGTCGAGAGCCGGAGAAGCTCCCGCTCATGGAAAAGACGCGGGTGGCCGACGCCATCCTCGACCGGATCGAAACCGCGCTGGAGCGTCGGTGAGTCGGGCGCGGCTGCTTGCCAGCTACCTGGCCCATCAGCGTGAAGCCGGGCTTGGCGAAGCCTTCCTCTCGCGAATGAGCGCTTCGGAGTTCATGACCGTCGCCGAAGAGATCAAGGCCGAGGAGACCATCGCCGTCGGAGCGGGTTCGGCCGCCGGGAAGGCGAACGTCGCGGGGGTGGGGGCCGGTTCCGCCTCAGCCGTCGCGAATCCGTCCGCCCGGTCCTCAGGTCTCCTCCCGGACGACGAGAGGGAGGCGATCAACCGGACGGGAGGTGAACTTCCTTCCAGCCACGACGACCTGCGCGACGTGGCGCTGGTCTGCGAGCGCTGCACACTCGCGGGTGGACGCACCCGGGTCGTCTTCAACGACGGCGTCCGGAACGCCCGGGTCATGGTGGTGGGTGAAGCGCCCGGAGCGCGGGAAGACGCGACCGGAACGCCCTTCGTCGGTCCCGCCGGCAAATTGCTCGACCTCCTCCTCGCCACGGTGGGGCTCTCGCGGACGGACAACGTGTATATTGCGAACGTCCTCAAGTGTCGCCCGCCCGGGAACCGCAATCCGCACCCGCGTGAAATCGAGAGCTGCTCGCCCTTTCTTCTGAGACAGATCGAGATAGTCCGACCCAGGATCATCCTGGCCGTGGGAGCGTTCTCGGGACGGTTGCTGACGGCGCGGGAACGCTCCCCTCTCTCGAAACTCCGAGGAAAGGTGCACAGGTATATGGATCGTCCGCTCGTGGTCACGTACCATCCGGCGGCCCTGCTTCGCAATCCCCGCTGGATCCAGGCGACCTGGACGGACCTTCAGCTTCTGCGCCGAGAACTCGGAGGGAGCTGAGATGGAGATCGCCACGGCAACGGCTTCGGCGGCGCTGGCCCCGGATCCGCCCTACTCCCTCGAAGCCGAGGGCGCCGTTCTGGGAGCCGTTCTCATCAACGGCGACGCGCTCAGCCGAGCTACGCAGACGGTCAGGAGCTCGATGTTCTATCGCGAGGCGAACAGGCGCATCTTCGGAGCCGTGGAGGCGCTTTTCGAACGGGGCGACATCGTCGACATCATCACCGTCAGCGAAGAGCTCAAGCGCACCGACGACCTCTCGCGCGCCGGAGGGCTCGAGTACGTCGCGTCGCTGGTCGACACCGTGCCCACCGCGGCCAACGTCGAGTATCACGCGCGCATCATCCGCGACAAGTCGCTCCTGCGCCGGCTCATCGAAGCTGCCAACGAGGTCGTCGCGGAGGCCTACGAACAGGGCGGCTCGACGGTTCGCGAGATCCTCGACCGCGCCGAGGCCCGGGTATTCGAGGTCGCCGACAGCCAGGAGCGCGATTCTCTCAAGAAGATCAAGGAGCTCGTCTTCAGGGTCTACGAAGAGGTCGAGGAACACCAGGAGAAGGGCGCCGAGGTCACCGGCGTCCCCACCGGATTCAGCGACCTCGACCGCATGACCACGGGACTGCGACCCGGAGATCTCTGCATCGTCGCGGGGCGGCCTTCGATGGGCAAGACGGCCTGGGCGCTCAACGTGGCTGCGAACGTATGCGTCCACAAGGAGATCCCTGTCCTCCTCTTCTCCCTGGAAATGTCGGCGCAACAGATCGTTCAACGTCTGATCTGCGCGGAAGGTGGCGTCGACGCCCAACGCATTCGCAAGAAACACGGACTCGACGGAAGCGGAATGGAACGCCTGCTCAGGGCCGCCCACCGCCTCTCCCAGGCGCCGCTCTGGATCGACGACAAGGCGGGCGGCACCGTCCTGGAGATCAGGGCGAAGTCGCGCAGGCTCCAATCGGAACTTCGCAGCGACGGCAGGAAGCTCGGCCTCGTAGTCGTCGACTACCTGCAACTGATGTCCGGCTCGGGGCCGGTGGAGAGTCGCGTGCAGGAAGTGAGCGCAATCTCTCGAGGACTGAAGGCCCTCGCTCGCGAGATCGAGGCGCCGGTGATGGCGATTTCGCAGCTCAGCAGGGCGCCCGAACAGCGCCCCAGCAAGCGGCCCCTCCTCTCCGACCTGCGCGACTCGGGCTCGATCGAACAGGACGCCGACATAGTCTGCTTTCTCTATCGCCCTGAGTACTACGAACAGGACCCGAGTCGACGCGACGACGTCAAGGGTCAGGCGGAGGTGATCGTCGCGAAGCAGCGCAACGGGCCGACCGGCACGGTGGAGCTCTACTTCAGGCAGGAATACACGCGGTTCGAGACGTTGGGGCGGGATGACCGAGCGGAACGCGCGGACTGAACCCTCGGAAGCGAGGGTGGGGGTGGTGATCGCCGGTGCGGGCTCGGGAAGAAGATTGGGAGGCGTGAGCAAGGCCTTGCTCGAAATGGGAGGGAGATCCCTCCTCGAACATTCTCTCGCCCCCTTCCTCGCGGAATCTCGCACTGCGGCGGTCGTCGTCGCCCTTCCCCCCGCCGAGGTCGTCGAGCCGCCTGCGCGACTTGTCAGGTTGTCGCGGGTGAAGTTCGTCGGGGGAGGGAAGGAGAGAGCGGAATCGGTGAAGGCCGCCCTGGAGACGCTTCCCACCGGTCTCGACGTGATCGCCGTCCACGACGCCGCTCGGCCGCTGGTGACGGAAGACACGGTCACGAAGTGCTTCGACCTCGCGCTGACGGGAGTGGGCGCCGTCGCCGGGATTCCGGTGGTGGATTCCATGAAGCGCGTCGATGGGGCCGGGCGGGTGCTGGAAGAGGTCGAACGCGAGTATCTCTGGCACGCGCACACGCCCCAGTGCTTTCCGGCCGATTTCCTGCTCCGGGCCTACCGGGCAGGGTTCGGCGACGCCGGGAGCGCGATGGTCGCCGACGAGGCGTCACTGGCCGCCCATATGGGATTTCCGGTGGTCATGGTGGCCGAGGATTCCCCCAACCCCAAGATCACATATCGAAGCGACCTCGAGCTCGCCGAGGCCGTCCTTTCCCGACGGCGATGACGGGACGGGCCTGCAAACACCTCGACGATCCCCGCCCGGCGGGGGGTCGCGCACCCGGCGGACCGCGCGTGGGGCAGACGGAGGTCATCGACCTCGTCGGCGACCCGGACGCCTCGCTCCTTCCGGCCCTCGACTGCCTCGACCGCCACGGTATCCTCGCATACCCAACCGAAACGGTATACGGACTCGGTTCGCTCGCGACGCCCCGAGGGGTCTCGAGCCTGGCAGCCGCGAAGAACCGCCCGCCGAATCGTCCTTTCATTGTTCTGGTGGGCTCGAAGGCCCAGGCGGATAGCCTCGCTTGGAATTCTGCGGCCGAAAGACTCGTCGAACGCTTCTGGCCAGGGCCGCTCACCATCGTGCTCGGAGATCCCGACCGGAGCTTTCCGCCGGGCGTGCGCAGCGTCGAAGGAGGCGTGGCCGTTCGACTCTCACCCGATCCCGCAGTCAGGCGTCTGCTGGACGAGCTTGGGGAACCGGTCACCTCGACCAGCGCCAATCTTCCCGGCGAGAGTCCGGCTCTCACCGCAGCTTCGGCAGTGGAGACGCTGCGGCGCATCGGGGTAGTGGGCGGATGCGTCATCGACGGAGGAGCCAGGGTCGATACGGCTCCCTCCACTCTGGTGACCTGCACCACGCCGGCCCCCAGGATTCTCCGGGAAGGCGCGGTGCCGAAACCGCTGATCCTCGACCTTTTCTGACATGGACTCACCGAATGGGAGTACCGCTCTGCACGTGCTCTTCGTGTGCGCCGGCAACACCTGCCGGAGCCCGATGGCGGAAGCGATAGCGGTGAGGAAGGCATCCGATCTCTCCAGACGAGTCGAGTTTCGCTCTGCGGGAACCGCCGCCCATGAGGGAGATCCCGTTACCGGGGGCGCACTGCGGGCCGCCGCGAGGGCGGGACTCGACCTCGCCCGACACACCGCTACCCTCGTCGATGAGGAGATCGCGAACTGGGCGGATGTTATACTGGTTATGTCTCCCGGCCACCTTGCTCGGCTGCGCCGACTGGGTGCGGGCGACCGCAGTTTCCTCCTCTCCGCGTTTTCCACCGCCAAAGAGGCTCCGTCCGCGGAGGACGTCGGGGTTCCCGACCCCTTCGGCGGAGGCTCCGACGTCTACGAACACACCTTCGCCGTGCTCGAAGGACTGGTCGAGGACGCCATCCACCGCCTCGAAGGCTGACCCTGCGCACCGGAAAGACATGCCGAAACCCGAACATCCCCAAGTCCTGGCGTTGCTGGGCGACCCGGTAGCCCACTCCCTCTCCCCGCCAGTTGTGAACGCGGCTTGCGCGGCCGCAGGCGTGAAGGGCGTCTATGTGGCCATCCGATGCGGTGAAGACGATCTCGGCGGTCTGATTCGCGGCATTTCGAGGGGCGGAGCGGGCGGCAACGTCACCCTGCCTTACAAGGAGCGGGCCGCGAGGATCGTCGAGGTACCCACCGCGGCCGTCCGCCGCTCGGGCGCCTGCAACACCTTCTGGAGGGGGGATGACGGCCGGGTGCACGGCGACAACACCGACGTCGCCGGTTTCCAGCGGGCGGTCGAACACCTGTGCGGCCGGTCGGCGCAAGGTATGCGCGTCCTGCTTCTGGGCGCCGGGGGCGCGGCGCGCGCCGTGCTTCTGGCGCTTGTGAAAGATGGAGTGGACCAGGTCACGGTCAGGAACCGGTCGCTGGAACGAGCGAGAAGGGTGGCGCGGCGCATCGGCGGATTTCGGGCTCGGGTCGCCAACGTTCAGGAAGACATAGACGGCGAATCCTTCGACCTGGTCGTGAACGCGACCTCGTTGGGGATGAAGGAGAGCGACGGAAGGGTCTTGAACTTCGAGCGCCTGCGCAAGATCGGATACGTTCTCGATCTGGTCTACCGGGCCGATTCGACCCGGCTCGTGCAAAGCGCGGTCGAGCTGGGCATTCCGGCCGCCGACGGCAAGGAGATGCTCGTCCAGCAGGCGGCCGTCGCCTTCGAACGCTGGTGGAAGCGGCCCGCGCCGATCGAGGTCATGCGGGAGGCGGTCGCCGCCGCGTGCGAGTAGCCGTTCTCCACGGGCTGCTGGCCGACCACCTGCGCACCGCCGCCGACTTCTTCCTGCCCGCGGGATGCGCCGCCTGCCAGGGCTGGATTCCCGGAGGAAAGGATGCCGCGCTCGTGTGCGCCTCGTGCCGGGGACGGCTGCGGCCCGCCCCGTGGCCCCGCTGCCCGCGCTGTCACTATCCGGCGAGGGGCGGTCCGAGAGCCGATAACGGCGAGTGCGGGAACTGCGCTCTCTGGGATCCCGATCTGTTTGCCGCGCGGTACTCCTACGTCCTCTGTCCGGTCAGCTCCCGGCTCGTGCGGGGGCTGAAGTACGGCGATTGGCCTGAACTCGCGGAGCCGCTGGCCGAAGCTTTGGTCGAGCTCGAGCTGCCCGCCTCCTCCGAAATCGGGGGCGGGGTCGAAGCGGGGATCCCGTCGGGATCGGGCCTCGATTCCCTCGTTCGAAGAGTAGTCGCCTACGTTCCCGCCACACCGGACCGCGAGAGCCGCCGGGGCTACAACCAGTCCAAGGAGATCGCGCGTCGCTACGCGGCGGAGAAGGGCCTTCCGATCGTCGATCTTCTCGAACGGCGCGGGAGCGAGGTGTCGCAGACCGCCCTGCGTCCGACCGAGCGTTTCGCCAACGTCCGCGACGCCTTTCGCCCCAAGGGTAACGCGACACTGGATCCCGGTACCGAGGTTCACCTCGTCGACGACGTTCTGACCACCGGAGCCACCGCTTCGGCGGCGAGCGCGGCGCTGGTTCGGTGCGGCGCGGGCAGGGTTATCTTGCTCACGTTCGCTCGAGCCGTCCCCGAACTGGATCACCGCTTTCGTCGGTGACGTGCGGGTCCCCTCAGCTTGCGTCCCACAACCCACGAGGACCTGAATTTTGTCCGTCAAATTAGCGATCAACGGCTTCGGCAGGATCGGCAGACACGCTCTGCGAGCCGTAGCCGTGAGTGAGAGAAACGATGTCAAGATAGTGGCCGTCAACGACTTGGCGTCTATCGACACACTCGCGCACCTTCTGCGCTACGACTCGATGCACGGTCGCTACCCCGGCTCGGTCGAGGTCGACGAATCCGCGAGCGCGATCCTGGTGGACGGCGCCCTCGTGCGAGTGCTGAGCGAGCCGAGACCCGAGCGGATTCCCTGGGGAGAGCTCGGTGTGGATGTGGCGCTCGAGTCGACGGGACGCTTCCGTTCGCGGGAGGACGCGGCTCTGCACCTGGAGGCCGGCGCCCGCAAGGTCGTGATCTCCGCTCCGGGCAACGGCGTGGACGCCACGTTCGTGCTGGGTGTGAACCACGACACCTACTCCAGGCGGGATCATCACGTGGTCTCGAACGCGAGCTGCACCACCAACTGCCTGGCGCCGGTGGTGAAGGTGATCGCGGACCGCTTCGGTTTCAAGCGAGGTCTGGTGACCACCGTGCACTCGTACACCAACGGCCAGAACATCATCGACGCCCCGCACAAGGATCTCCGTCGCGCACGCGCCGCCGCCGTGTCCATGATCCCCACGACGACCGGAGCGGCCCGGGCCACCGGGGTCGTTCTTCCGGAGGTGCAGGGGCGGATCGACGGGCTCTCCGTCAGGGTACCGACCGCCGACGTCTCCCTCATCGATCTGGTCGCCGAGGTCGAGTCCGACGCGTCGGCCGAGTCCGTGAACGACGCCATGCGCCAGGCCTCCGCCGGACCGCTCGCCGGCATTCTGGAGGTCTCGGACGAACCTCTGGTTTCAGTGGACTTCGTCGGCAACCCTCACAGCGCCGTCGTGGACGCAATGAGCACCGCCGTCATCGAGCGCCGAATGGTCAAGGTGCTGGCCTGGTACGACAACGAATGGGGATACGCCAACCGCCTGGTCGATCTCGCCGCCGTGGTGGGAGCGTAGCTGGGGAGGTTCGGCGGTGCGCGTCCCTCCTCACCTTGACGCGCAACCTGCACGGGATGTTAGGTAGATTATTCCACGAGGAGCGGAAGGGGTAGGGTACATTTCCGATGGAACAGGATCGATGAGCTCAGTACAAACACGTCGAACGGCGGCGGTTGCTCCTGCACCGCTGGGGGGAGCTGCTGATCGGACGTTGCCCGAAGATTTCGAGCGGTGGTTCAGCGAGCACCGAGGCACCATCTTCCGCTATGTGCGTTTCCGAGTGGCGAACCGGGAATCGGCCGAGGACGTCACGTCGGAGGTGTTCATGAAGGCGCTCCGAGCCTTCAGGACCTACAACCCGTCCAAGGCGGCCCCGCGCACCTGGTTGATGACCATCGCCCGCAACTCGGTGACGGACCATCTTCGGCATCTCCAGCGCCACGGTTCGAATCATGTTTCACTTGACCGCATGCCCGACCTGGTTTCGTCGTTGCCCTCGCCGGAAGAGCGGGTCCTGCGCGAGGAGAGGGTCCGGCGTCTGCTGAACGCGGTGCGCATGCTGAGGAAAAACGAACAGGAGATCCTTTCGCTCCGGTACGGATCGGGTCTGCGCAACACCGAGATCGCGGAACAGCTGGGAGTGTCGGCCAACGCAGTGGCGGTGAGGATGCATCGCGCTCTCAAGCGCCTGAAGCTCACGGTCGGCGAAAACCCGGAGTTCGATGCCAATGGCAGATCCGATTCGAACGGGGGTTCCTCATCCTGTTGCGGGATGGCCGGTTCCGAATGAACGACTGGAAGCTCCCCGACGAACTCGAGGCTCTCGACCTGGAGCTCGACTCGATCCGCTACACGGAACGGGCATCGTTCGGTGCCGAACTTCGCCGGGAGCTCCAAGAAAAGTGGGAGTCCGAGTACTCGGAAGAGAAACCCGGTGCGGCGCGACGGCTGACGCTCGCCTTCGAACGCTTCTCGGCGAACCGACTCAGGCGCGAAGCTGCCCTTGCGACGTTGACCGTAGCTGCTACCGCTCTGGCATTCCTCTTTTTGATTCCCGGACCTCGGCAAGGCTTGCCGACCGACGTGCCGAAGGTCGCGGGCGGGATGATCGCGGACGTTCCGGGAGCTTACGCCGCCCTCCTCCACCTCGACTTCACCGGACCCGACCGACGCGCTCTGCTCGTTGACGCCCTCAAGGTCGTCTATCCGAATACGGCCTTCGACGATCTGCGCTTGCTGGTCGAGGGATCGAAACCTCGGACCATGAGCCCTACCCGCTGGAACGCCTTCGCCGAGAGAGCCTTCCAAAGAGCCGCAGGCAGCTCTCCCGACAACGCGGCTCCACTCCTTGCTCTGGCGAGGATCCGGGCCGGACAGGGGATGCGCGATCAAGCCGCCGGACTGTTCGAGCAGGGCATCGCACGGGTGACCGAACATCCGTCCATGGCCTCACCGGAGCTCGTGGCTTCGCTTCTCGTGGAGAGGGGCGAGCTCTGGCTCGAGGGACAAGCCGCGGACGTCCTGCGAGGTTCCGTACCGACTTCGGCGATCAATCCCGACAGCTGTCCGGAGGTGACCTCGTCCGACGGATCCAGCCTCCGTGCTTCGACGCGACAGCTCGTAGCGTGGAACTACCTCTGTCCCGACGAGTTCGGCTTCCTGATCGCGAATTCGTTCGAGGCCGACAGCATCGGAGCGTTCGGGCGAACGACGACCCCCGACAGATTGAGCCACTCGCTCTTCGCCGTTGCGGCCGAGATCGACCCCGGGCACGCGGACGCCAACGTGAACTACCTCCTGCCGTTCACCGACGGACGCTGGCACGAGCTGCTCAGAGGCGCCGAGCGTTTTCGAGCTGCCTCCGCAGGTGCGCCGGAGGCCCATATCCTCTCGGGGCTCGCCTTGCAGAGACTCGGAAGAAGCGCCGAAGCCGCCCTCCACCTGCAGATCGCTCTCGATCTGCTACCTTATGCCAAGGCCCGAGCGATACGCGACGTGACCTCTCTGCTCACGGGCAGGGAACTCGTACTCTATCGCTCGCTGAACGGCTCCGAGAGGCAGGTCTGGGAGGAGGAATTCTGGGCCGGCCTCGACCCGGATCCGACCACCCCGGTGAACGAGCGCGAAGTGGAACACCTGGCTCGGGCCGGCCAAGCCTTGCTGCGCTTCGGTGATCTCACGTGCGATCCCGCCCAGGTCTGGGTCCGGTACGGCAGACCGTCCCTTATCCGTGTCGTCTCGGGGGACGGAGAGCACGACACCGAATTCTGGGACATCGGCACCGGCACCGACGCCACGTTCGTGCGTCTCGACCCCCGCCTTCCACCCGTCCTCACGCTCGAGGGCCGGGCGTATCTGGACGACCTTTCGGACACCTTCCCGCATCGCGGCGTGATTACCGACGGTTGACCGCCCGTGGACAACTTCCAGCAGTCTGAACCTCCGCCCGCGAAGCGGTCGATCGTCGATGTCCCGCGGAGAAAGCTGTTCGGCGCGCGAACGGTGGTACGCGCGGATCTCAACCTGCCGATGGTCGACGGCGAGATCACCGACGACGCCAGGGCTCGGGCGGTCGTCCCCACGTTCCGGTACCTCGTCGGGAACGCTGCTCGCGTGTGCGTGCTTTCGCACTTCGGCAGGCCCGGAGGCAGGCCGGATCCGGCACACTCCCTCGCCCCGGTCGCGAAGACCTTGGCTTCGCTGCTGGATCACCCCGTGCGCTTCGTCGAGGATTCGACACCTGCGGTCGCCCTCGCGCGGACCTCCGACCTGGCGCCGGGCGAGATCGCGCTCCTCGAGAACACCCGCTTCCACCCCGGAGAGACCGGAAACGATCACGAATTGGCCGACGGCTGGGCCGGTCTGGGCGAGATAATGGTCAACGACGCGTTCGGAGCCGCGCACAGGGCGCACGCGTCCACCTCCGGCCTGGCCCACGCGGTGCGCGCCCGGGGCGGGATCGCGGTCGCGGGAATGCTGATGACCCGAGAGCTGCTCTTCCTGGCGCACGCCCTCCACGATCCGATCCGCCCCTTCAACGCGTTCCTGGGCGGCGCCAAGATCGCCGGCAAGTTGACTCTCGTGGATCGTCTGCTCGGGAAGGTCGACGCTCTCATGATCGGCGGGGCGATCGCCAATACCTTCCTGGCCGCCTGCGGCCATGAGGTGGGGGCTTCCCTGGTCGATTCCGAGCGAATCGGCCTGGCGGCGGAGTTCCTGAAACGCGGCCGAGACCGGATCGAGCTCCCGGCGGACTGCGTGGTGACCGAGAGACTCGTCGCCGGCGCGCCGCACCGCGTGGTTCGTGCCAACGAGGTGGGGCCTCGCGATATGATCGTGGATATCGGGCCGGAGACGGTCGCCCGTTTTCGGGAACGTGTGCGGGACTCTCGCACCGTCGTGATGAACGGCCCCTTCGGCGTCCTCGACCTGCCCGCGTACGCTCGCGGCACCGCTCAGGTGCTCGAAGAGATCGCGCGCTTGTGCGAGACGGACGGAATCGGCATTCTGGGTGGCGGAGATTCGGCTGCGGCGGCACGTATGGCGGGGCTGGTCGAGCGGCTGACCCATGTGTCGACGGGCGGTGGTGCGTCCCTGGCGCTTCTCGCCGGGGAAAATCTGCCCGGCGTCGACTGCCTGAACGATGTCCTGCAAGCCGCCGCCGAGCCGCCGGCCCGGGTCGGAGTCGGCGCATGAGCGTGATCGCCGGAAACTGGAAGATGCATCACGCTCCGCGGGACGCGGAGGCGTTCTTCGACGCCTTCGATATCGCCGAAACGGATCCGGACCACGAGATCGTCATCTTCCCGCCGACGGTCTCGCTCTGGGCGGCGCACCGAAGAACCCGCTCGAATCCCCGCATCCGCCTCGGCGCACAGAACGTGCACTGGCGGAGCTCGGGAGCCTACACGGGCGAGCTCTCGGCGTCCATGGCGGTTCGGGCGGGCGCCAGTCACGTGCTCGTCGGCCACTCGGAGCGACGCGCCTTCTTCGGCGAGAGCGACGAAGAGGTGGCCAGGAAGACCGCCGCGGCTCTCCATGCCGGCGCGATCCCCGTGATCTGCTTGGGCGAGACCATCGAGGAAAAGCGATCCGGCATGGCGGTAGCGGTAGTAGGCAGGCAGCTCGGTGCGGTGCTCGGCACGCTGGCGGAAGGTTGTTCCGACGCTTCCTCCGACCTCGGAGGCGGCGCGCCCGGCCCCGCCAACGGAGCCGGGACCTTCCTGGTAGCGTACGAACCGGTCTGGGCCATCGGAACGGGCGAGACCGCGACCCCCGAGGATGCCGAGCTGGCACATGCGGCGATCAGGGAACAACTGGCGGACGTGCTGGGCGCGGCGACGGCGACGCGCACGCCCATCCTCTACGGCGGTTCCGTAAAGCCGGACAACGCACGCGAGCTGTTGAGCGCCGCCGGTGTGGACGGCGTACTGGTGGGCGGCGCGAGTCTGAACCCCCACCACTTCGCCGCGATCGCCGGGGCGGCTCCATGAGGCGGATTTCGGTTCGGGCCGGTTCGAGACCTGGCTGAGCACGGCCGGAGACGACCTTCCCGCAGCCGGAGGCGCGCCCCCCTCCAGATCCGATCACAAAAGGTAGGGCTCCGGTGATCCGGGTTGCCACCGAGCTCCATCGCCTCAAGCTCCACCACCTTGACGGGAAGGCCCGCTCGGGTGAGCTTTCGGCCCGGGTGAGCCGCCACCCGCACCTCGACTCCGATGGATCCGACTCCAAGCAGATGACCACCTTCCTCTATCTTCTCCTTATTCTGGACGGGCTCTTCATGGCCATCGTCGTCCTCCTCCAAGCGGGGAAGGGCGGTGGTCTTGCCGCAGTGGGCGGTGGCGGCGGCACTGCCATGACCGAAGGCATCCTCGCCGGCAGGCAGGCCACGAGCTTGCTCACGCGGGCGACTTGGATCAGCGGCACGATCTTCCTTGCCTCCGCTCTGGCCCTCTCCATCATCTCGCAGCGGAACGCCGTGCCCACCTCCGTCATCCAGGTGCCGACTCCCAACGCGGCCCCGGTCCCGATCCTGAGCACCGTGGGCGAAGGAGACTCCGCCGTCGGAAATGACGGCGAGGGCGCACCGGGCGAGGGCGCGACCGGCCAAACAGGCGAGAGCGCGAGCGACTCCGGGAACGGAAACGACGGCTAGAACGATTCCGGCAGCGGCTGAGGCCGCCACCCCCGACGAACTCCGTCGGATCTGCCTGGGTGCGGCCGTCTCCATCGGCGCGGACGTGTCGTCGACGATGGCGATCGCCGACCTCGGTCGGTCCGAGGCCCGTCCCTCCGCCCCTATCCGGAGCTCGCACTTCGATGTGGCTGTCGCGGCGGCTCTCATGGGCGGAGGCAACCACCTGGTACACACCTCCCCGAGCGCAGGCGTTCTCCACCTCCACGGCCAGAGCCTGTCGTCCGTCTTCGGCCAGGCCTCCGACACCGGTCCGGTGACGAGTCCGGCTCTGCTTCGGCGAACGGGCGGGTCCCCAAGCTGGATCGGGCCGACGCCGCAGGGACTCCACTCACCCGACGTTCCGGCCGGCATCGCTCTTCAGGTAGCTGCCGGCATAGCCTTCGCCATCCGTCGAACCGGCCGGCCCGGAGTGACTGCGGTCATCCAGCCCTCGAGCGTCACCGCGACGGGCGCCTGGCACGAAGGTTTGTCTTTCGCGGCGGCCACCGGTTCGCCCCTCGTGGTGATAGTCGCACCCGAGCTTCACACGGGCCGATCGGCCACGCCCGACCGCGCCCCCCCCGCGTGGCAGGCCGTCGCCGACTCCTACGGTACCTCGCTGGAGGAATCCGATCCCGAACTGCTCCCGGTTTTCGGCGCCACCCGCCGCGCCCTGCACCGCGTAAGATCGGAAGGCCGTCCGCTCCTGTTGATTCCGAATCGCGACCCGCTCGCACCCGCCGAAGAGCTCGCCCGGCTCAGGACGGCTTGGGAAGGCGTCGGGATCGGGGCGGCGGGGCAACCGGACTGGCCCGCCATCGAGGGGGAAGCCCGGGACGTGGTCGGACGCGCCGCCGAAGCGGCCGGGGTCTAGGCATGACCGCAGGGACGCCCGATCACCTGACCCGCTCGGAGCGCGGCGAACCGGTCACGATGCTGGAAGCGATCTCCGAGGCGCTCTTCGAGGAGATGGTAGCGGACGATTCGGTCCTGCTCATGGGCGAAGACATCGGCGCATACGGAGGCGCCTTCAAGGTGACTCGCGGCTTCCTCGACCATTTCGGTCCTGATCGCGTGGTCGACGTTCCCATAGCCGAAGGCGGGTTTACGGGAGCCGCCGCCGGAGCGGCGCACGCGGGACTGCGCCCGGTGGTCGAGATGCAGTTCATGGACTTCGTCTCGCCGGCCTACGACGTTATCACCAACTACGTCGCCACCGCGGCGTATCGGGGAGCCGGCCGACTGCCGATGGTGATTCGCGGTCCGGTGGGAGGGGGGGGAAGGGGAGGGCCCTTCCACTCGCAGAACGTCGAGATGGCCTTCTTCCACACTCCGGGCCTCAAGATCGTCTACCCGAGCAACACCGCAGACGCCAAGGCTCTGCTCAAAGCCTCGATTCGGGACGACTCCCCCGTGATCTTCGAGGAACACAAGGGACTCTACCGGGCACCCGACTTGCGTGCGATTCTCCCGCACCCTCTGCCCGAGGTCGAGATCGGACGCGCGGCGACGGTCCGTCACGGAAGCGACCTCGCCGTCGTCACGTACGGCGCCATGGTGCACGAATCTCTCAAGGCCGCAAATCTGCTCGCCGAGGACGGCGCCGAGGCCCGGGTCGTCGACCTGCGCACCCTTCTGCCGCTCGACGACGAGGCCATCGCCGAGGCGGTGAAGGACACCGGACGCGTTCTCGTCGTGCACGAAGACACCCGGACGGGCGGGATCGCCGGCGAGATCGCGATGCGCATCAACGAACTGGCCTTCGAATGGCTCGACGCGCCCATCGTGCGCGTAACCGCGATCGACGCACCGGTCCCCTACGCGGGAAGGCTGGAAGACGAATTCTTACCGGGAAGCGCGGATATCCTCACGGCGCTCCGTTATCTTGCGGAGTATTGAACCGAGGCCTCCCCGGGGGGTAGTCCGGCTCACCGCAGCGGTTCGGGCCCCCCTCGACCCACCTCAGAACAGCAGGAGTAAGAAGCAGTGGCGCGCATAGACGTACCCATGCCCCAGATGGGCGAGTCCATCGCCGAGGGCACCGTGTCCAAGTGGCTCAAGGCCGTCGGCGACCGGGTCGAGCGGGACGAACCGATCCTCGAGATCTCCACCGACAAGGTGGACGCCGAGATCCCGGCTCCTTCAGGAGGCTGGCTCATCGAAGTCGTGGTGAGCGAGAGCGAAACGGTCGAGGTGGGCACCACCGTGGCGATCATCGACACCGAGGCTCCGTCTGCGGGGTCCGGCGACGAGACCGCCGCATCGCCCACCCTCTCCGCAGCAGAGGACAACGGCGCGCCCCAGGCGGGAGCCGCCGCCCGACCCGACACCGCAGCACCGGACCGGGAGAGCGGAGACGGCGCCAGCTCTCTCGACGAGCGCTTGCGGACCCGTTCGACACCGGTCGTCCGCAAGATCGCGGCCGAGCACGACGTGAACGTCGCGGACGTGGAGGGCACCGGGCACATGGGCCGGGTCACTAAGAAGGATATCCTGGCCCACATCGAGACTGCGGCATCGGCGCCCTCGCCCCCGGCGACCCCACGTCGGACCCGATCCGCACCGACCGACGCGGCGCCCTCCGATCTCTGGGAGCGCTTCCACCGCGAGGTCGAGCACCCGCGCTACCCGGTCCGTTCGAGCGACCGCGTGGAGGCGATGGACAAGATTCGACGTCTCACGGCCGAACACATGGTGGTCGCCAAACGCGTCGCGCCGCACGTGCACTCGTTCATAGAGATCGACTTCAGCGCCATCGACCGGGTGCGCAAGGCGCGCAAAGCCGCATGGGCCGAGCGCGGAGCCAAGGTCAGCTACACGGCCTTCGTCGCGTGGGCGGTCGCCCGGCTTCTTCGCGACTTCCCCACGGTGAATTCGGCCGTTTCAGGCAACGAAGTCATCTTCCGCGGCAACGTCAACCTCGGCATGGCCGTGGACCTCAACCCCGGATTGATCGTCCCCGTCGTCCACGACGCCGACGACCTCAGCCTCGCCGGCATCGGGCGCAGGATGGTCGATCTCGCCGAGCGCGCGCGCGGGAGGACTCTCCTACCTTCGGAGATTCAGGGAGCCACCTTCACCATCACCAACCCCGGAGTCCTGGGCACGCTGGCGGGGCTCCCCGTGATACCGAAGGGCACCTCGGCGATTCTGGGCACCGGGGCCATCGAGAAGCGGGTCGTGGCGGTCGAGGACCCGGTGAGCGGAACCGACTCGATCGTCGTCCGCAAGCGCTCGATCTTCACCTTGGGCTATGACCACCGCATAGTGGACGGAGCCGATTCGGCCCGTTTCCTCTCGGCCCTCAAGGCCATGCTCGAGTCCTTCCCGGAAGACGTCTGAGCTGACGGAACGGCCTCCGCGTCCGCCCCTCCGCACCCGGCGTTTGGGGGCGGTACCCTATCCCGAAGCCGTCGTTCTCCAGGAGGAGCTGGTGGCCCGGAGGCGGGCAGGCGAGATCGCCGACACCCTCCTGCTTCTCGAGCACCCGCACGTAATCACACTCGGTTCGGGCGGGAATCCCGCGCATGTCCTCCTGGACGAAGGCGAGCGAAAGCGGCGTCGCATCGATCTCTACCGAGCATCCCGCGGGGGAGACGTGACTTACCACGGACCGGGGCAGCTCGTCGCCTACCCCATTCTCGACCTCAAGCCCGACCGCAAGGACCTGCACCGCTACCTCAGGGACCTGGAGGAGGCGCTGGTGCGCACGGCGGCCGCGTTCGGCGTGAACGCCCACGTCCGTCCCGGGCTGACGGGGGTCTGGACCGGGCGAGGGAAGCTCGCGGCCATCGGGGTGCGGGTTTCCTCGGGATGGATCACCTCGCACGGCGTCGCCCTCAACGTGTCGACCGACGCCTCCTACTTCGGCGCCATCATCCCTTGCGGGATCCCCGACGCCGTAGCGGTTTCGCTCGAGACGGAGCTAGGTCGCGAGGTCACCATGGAGAGCGTCCAGATCGCGTTCGCCGAGGAATTCGCGGCGGTCTTCGGTCGCCGACTTCGGTGGACGTAATCCCGGTACGGGTCGCGCAGTCTGTTGCGCGTGGCCGGAAGATTTGTCGACTATCGGTCATAGGAGAAACGTCTTTCGGGAGGGAGGAACTCTCGGTAGTCCAGGAAATTACCTTTCTCCCGCTCTCCATCGAGCCACTCGGGAAAGCCGGACTCGCACAGGCCTCCGGAAGAGCTCTGCTCGGCTGCGGCGCGGGTCGCGATCAGGTCGGCGTAGGTGTTCTCCGGATGCCCGTCGTGACCGCGTACCCACTGTACGCCGACGCGGCGCAGCGTCAGGATACTGTCGAGCTCGCGCCAGAGATCCAGGTTTTCGATAGGCCCTTTCTTGCGCCTCCAGCCCCGCCTTTTCCAGCCGGGCAACCAATCCTTCACTCCCTTGGCCAGATAGACGCTGTCGGTGATCAGGAGGGCGGGACGCGACCCACGCAGCGGACCCAGAGTCTCGATAGCCGACCGGAGCGCCATGCGGTTGTTGGTGGTATCGGGTTCCGAAATCCAGAGATCCCGTCGCTTCCACTCACCGTCGTGCCACGCCTCGACGAGTCCACCCGCGCCGCCCGGACGCGCTCGGTCCCTGAACTGGTTCCCCAGGCAGGATTCGTCGACGTGGATGTACACGGGCGATCCCGCCAAATGTCGCCTCCTTTGTCGAAGTCACTCATGGGCTTTGTCGAAGTCGCAACGGGGTGGAAGTTAGACCGACTTCCGCCGAACGGGCAAGCGAGGGCGCACCGGAACGCGAGGTTCCGGAGTCCGCGCTCGAAGTTAGCGCGCGATGCCCACCGAATTCCGGCCATATGGCGGCCGGCTCCGCGCGGCGCTAGATTGCCTAACCCCGCTCCCGAAGCCAGGTGGCGCCGTTCCGCCCTCTCTCCCACTCCCAACCCACGCCACCCGATGCCCGTCAGGAGCGACCGCTGGATTCGCCGGATGTGCGAAGAGACGAGGATGATCGAGCCCTTCGTTCCCCATCAGGTGCGCGAAGGTCAGATCTCGTACGGCCTGTCCTCCTTCGGATACGACGTTCGCGTGGCCTGCGAGTACAAGGTCTTCACCAACGTGCACAGCCACGTGGTCGATCCGAAGGACTTCAATCAGGGATCGTTCGTGGACCTGGAAGGAGACCATTGCACCATCCCCCCCAACTCCTTCGCGCTGGCCCGAACAGAGGAGTACTTCCGCATCCCGCGCGACGTTCTCGTGATCTGCGTGGGAAAGTCCACCTACGCCCGCTGCGGTCTGATAGTGAACGTGACGCCGCTGGAACCCACGTGGGAAGGGCACCTCACGCTGGAGATCTCCAACACCACGCCCCTGCCCGCGAAGATTTACGGTGGCGAAGGGATCGCGCAGCTAGTATTCTTCGCAGGCGATGAAGAACCGGAGGTCGCCTATTCCGACCGACAAGGCAAGTATCAGAAACAGCGCGGCGTGACCCTGCCCAGGATGTAGGAGGAAAATCTGATCAGAGCGGATATCGTCGACGAGGTCAAGCGCCTGATGGGACCGGTGCTTTCCCGCAGGGAGAGCTCCGAGATCGTCCAGGCCTGTCTCTTTTCGATCAAGCGGGCGCTCGCCTCCGGAGAACGGGTCGAGCTCAGGGGGTTCGGCGTGTTCGAGGTGGTGGATCGACAGCCGCGAACGGGGCGCAACCCGAATACCGGAGAGAAGGTGCCGGTGCCCGCCACGAAGGTCGTCCGGTTCAGGCCTTCGAAGGACATGCGCGCCCTCGTCAAGGAGCTCGCGTCCGAGGAACAGTGACGGCGACTCGGACAGACCGGTCCGGATCGGCCTAACGAAAAGCGGGCCTCGGCGGTCTGGATATCAGTGAAAGACCTTCCAAGGCCGGGAGTCGATCCGACCGACGACGATCTCGTCCGAGAGAGCCGCGCAGGAAACGGATCGGCGTTCGGACTGCTGGTGGAGAGACACCATGGCGCCGCCTTCTCGCTCGCCGTATCCATCCTTCGCGACCATCACCGGGCCGAGGACGCCGTCCAGGACGCCTTCGTCAGGGCCTGGAGAGCGATTTCCAGATTTCGAGGCAGCTCTACCTTTCGCACCTGGCTCCTCGTCATCGTGGCCAACACCGCCCGGGCGGAACTGGGCAAGGTCAAAGCGAAACGGGAGATCGCGATGGACGTCATCGAATCGACGCCGAGCTCCGAACCCGACCCGGAACGGCAGGCCGTGGTGAGTAGCGAAGCGGCGAAGGCCAGGACCTTCCTCGCCGCCCTTCCCGAAAAACAAAGAATCGCGGTGACTCTTCGCGTCGAGACCGGACTTAGCTTCCGTGAGATCGGAAAGATCGCGGGCTCGAGCGAGGGGTCGGCCCGCGTGAACTACTTCTACGGCATTCGCAAGCTTCGTGAAGCCATGGCGGAGAGTTAGCGGCCCGTGGACAAAGCCTCCCATTCGCCTCAGGATGCCAAGTGAACATAGGAAAGCTCGTCGGAAAGGAGGGAAATCCATGAATACGAGCCTCGAAACCCGTGCGTCATGCGAGAGCGTTCGCCTTCTGATCCCCGACGCGGTGGCGGGACGCGGAAGCGACGATCTCGTGGTCGCCCACGTCGGGGGATGCGCGGACTGCCGTGCCGAGATGGAGCTCGTGGAACACCTCTGGCGAAGCCGCCCGCCGGCCCCCAAGGAACTCGCCGACTCCACGAGAGCCGTGCTCGCCGACCTGATGTCGACGGGGGAAGCCGGAAGCGAGGCCGACTCCCGCGTCATCCGTCGGCCGGTCGCCACCCGCCTGTGCCGCAGCGGGCGATCGAGCGGTCGTCCAGGCCGCAGGTTGTCCGCGACGTCGTGGAAAGCGGCCGCAGCGATCGCCGCGCTCGCGCTCGGCATCGGCTACCTCGGCAACGTTCTCGACGCCGGAGAGCTGCCGTCCTACGCCTTCGAGCTTCCCGACGAGCTCTCCATCTGGATGGCGGCGGACGGGATGATAGCGGGCGAACCCGCGTTCGTTTCCCTCTCCGAGGAGGATATCGAAGTGATCATCGAAGAGCTCGACATCCTGCTTGACGGGGAGGGTGAGTGACCAGGGCGAGGCTGGTTCCGGTCCCGGTCGCCGCCAGGCTGGCTCTTCTACTGCTCCTCCCGGCTCTCGGTCTGCCGGCCGAGGTCGAGGCGCAACGCCGGCCGACGCGAGGCGGTCCGCCGACCGAGATGTCGCGCATGGAGAAGGCGCTCCGAGCCCGGTTCGCGGAGCGGGTCAGGCGGGAGCTCGGTCTCTCGGACGCCCAACACGAAGAGCTGGAGGAAGTGGCTCGCGAGTACTGGTCGGCGCGCGCCGAGCTGGCGGAGCATATCCGGGAGAGTCGCGCACGGACGGAAGAGCAGGCCGCCGATCTCGAGGCGGACGAGGCGCTGACCCTTCTTGGAGAGCTAATCCGCCTGCGCATGGAGGAGATCGAGCTGATGAGGGCCGAACAGGAAAGGCTCCTCGAATTTCTGACACCGGTGCAGGTGCTGCGCCTGATGGTCCTCAGAGAAGAGCTCGGCGCCAGGATTCGCAGACTCGGAAGGCGAGAACCCGGAGAATCGCCTCGGACCGGAGAGTCGCACGAGCTGCCTGCGGGAATCGGTCGGCGCCCCGCGCATCGACCGACGCAGTCCGACCGGAGCGGCGCTCGTACCGACCTTCCGATTGACGAAACTGGCCGCTTAGGACAGGTTTAGGGCGCGACCTCTCCTTCATCGCGATCCCCTCGGCGTCCGGCCACCATGAAGCTTCACGTCAACACCCTCTTCTTCGCCGCCTACCGGGACCTCCTCGGTACCGAAAGGCTGGAAGTAGGATTGGAGGAAGGCGCGACCGTCGCCGATCTGGTCGCGTCGCTGCGGGGTAGGGGAAAGCCCTACAGCGCCCTCCCCTCTCGTCCCGCCGTCGCCGTGAACCTCGCTTACGCCGCTCCGGGTCAAGCGCTCGCGGACGGCGACGAGGTCGCATTCATTCCTCCAGTTGCCGGAGGATGACGCTCGCCGCCGGCCGGACCGCCTCAGAGGCGTCCTCCTTCGCCGAGGTCACCGACCTTCCCCTGGATCCCTCAGCGCTCCTCTCCCAGGTCGGATCGGACACCGACGGCGCCCGGATCCTTTTTGTGGGTGTGGTCCGAAACCACGCGGACGGACGGTCCGTCGACGGCGTGACCTACGAGGCCTACCGCGACATGGCGGAGCGCGTGCTACACGAGATCGTCTCCGAAACCGCTCGTGAGCTCGGTCGCGGTTGCGTCGCCGCGCAGCACAGGACCGGATCGCTTCGCGTAGGCGAGGCCAGCGTCGCCATCGCGGTCTCGTCTCCGCATCGGGCCGAGGCCTACCGTGCCTCCCGTCGAGTGATCGAAGAGATCAAGATCCGTCTGCCGATGTGGAAGCACGAGAGCTACGTGGACGGCTCCCGGGAGTGGGTGAGGGGCGAGCGGCCCGAAGCTCCGTCCTCCGCAGACGAGGTCGGCCCGTGAAGGATCGTTTCGGACGTCGCGTCGAATATCTCAGGATATCGGTCACCGACAAGTGCAACCTGCGCTGCGTCTACTGTATGCCCGAAGAGGGCCTGCCCTGGCTCAAGCGCGACGAGATACTCAGCTACGAGGAGATCTTCGAGATCGCCCGCGTCATGGCCGGCATGGGGCTTCGCCGTCTGCGGATCACCGGCGGAGAACCTCTGGTGCGCCGCGACCTGCCTCGCCTCGTCGCCGCACTCCGCCGAATTCCGGAGATCGACGACATCTCGCTCTCCACGAACGCGGTGTTGCTCGCGGACGTCGCCGACGAGCTGCGGAGCTCCGGCGTCCAGCGAGTCAACATTTCTCTCGACTCGCTTCGTCCCGAACGCGTGGACGCGATATCGCGACGGACCGGCTCCTGGCGGAAGATCATGAACGGGCTGAGGGCGGCGGAGGAGGTCGGCTTCAGCCCGATCAAGATCAACGTCGTGCTCATCAAAGGTCGGAACGACGACGAAATCGAGGACTTCGCCGAGATCACGCGGGAACGCCCCTGGCACGTCCGCTTCATCGAACTTATGCCCACTGGCGCCAACCTCGATCTGAGCGCCAACTCGTACGTCTCCTGCCGCGAGGCTCTGCGACGGGTGAGGGCGTTGGGCGAGATCGAACCCTCACCCGGTCCCAAGGGTAACGGTCCGGCCACCTACTTCCGCTTCCCCCGCGCACCGGGATCGGTCGGGGTCATCACCCCGATGAGCCACAACTACTGCGACCGCTGCAACCGCATGAGGCTCACCGCAGCGGGTCAGCTCCGCCCCTGCCTCTTCGGAGAGATCGAGACCAATCTGCGCGATCCGCTCCGGGCGGGGGAGGACATTCGACCCCTGATCGAGGACACCCTGCGCATCAAGCCCGAGCGCCACTACCTGATGCAGGGCAGCGCGGTCGGTTCGGGAGGGCTGGTGGCTCTCTCGCAGACCGGCGGATAATCCACTCCAACCCATCCGAACCCGCCAAATGGCAAGCAAGATTTCCGTAGTCGGCGCCGGCCACGTCGGCGCCACTTGCTCCCAGCTCATCGCTCTCAAGGAGCTGGCCCGCGAGGTGATCCTCATCGACATCGCCGACGGCATCCCGCAGGGCAAGGGGCTGGATCAGTGGGAGAGCGCTCCCGTCGAAGGCTTCGACACCCGAGTGACGGGTGCCAACGACTACTCGCTCGCCGCCGATTCCGAGGTCTTCGTGGTCACCGCCGGCATCGCCCGCAAGCCGGGCATGAGCCGGGACGACCTCCTCAGGACCAATGCGGGCGTTATCCGCTCGGTCACCTCGGAAATCCGCCGCGTCGCGCCCGAGTCCGTCATCGTGATGGTCACGAATCCGCTCGACGTCATGGCGCAGGTCGCGCTGGAAACCAGCGGCTTCCCCCGCGAGCGGGTGATCGGAATGGCCGGCGTGCTGGACACGGCGCGGTTCCGCTCCTTCATAGCTCTCGAACTCGACGTCTCGGTCGAAGACATCCAGGCGCTGGTGCTGGGAGGGCACGGCGACACGATGGTGCCGCTGGCCAGCTCGGTCTCGGTCGGCGGCGTTCCCCTTGCCCAACTGATGGACGCCGACACCATCGCCAGGCTGGTCGAACGCACGCGCAAGGGAGGCGGCGAGATTGTAGCCCACCTCAAGACCGGGAGCGCCTACTACGCGCCCGCGGCCGCGGCCGTGCAGATGGTGGAAGCCGTCGTGCGCGACAAGAAGCGGCTGCTGCCGTGCGCCGCCTGGCTCGAGGGCGAATACGGCATGGAAGGTCTCTACCTCGGCGTGCCCTGCATTCTGGGGGAGGGCGGGCTCCGGCGGGTCGTCGAAGCGGAGCTGACTGCGGAGGAGCGCGCGGCTCTCGCCGAGAGCGCGGAGCACGTCAGGGCGACGGTGGCGGCCCTGCGCCGCACCGAGGATGCCGAGTAAAGTGTCTACGCCCGCCTACCTCCTGCTGGAGGACGGGCGTCGCTTCGACGGACGAGCCCTCGGGGCGCTGGAAGCCTCGGAAAACGGGACGGAGGCGGTTCGCATCGCTCCCGGCGAGGTCATCTTCAACACCTGCATGACCGGATACCAGGAGGTGCTGACCGACCCTTCCTACACCGGCCAGCTCGTGGTCATGACCTACCCGCTGATCGGCAACTACGGCGTGAACGGCGATGACGCGGAGTCGAGTCGCGCCGCAGTCTCCGGTCTCATCGTTCGAGAGAGCTCCCGCCTCGCCTCGAACTGGCGCTCCCAGCGGACTCTCGACTCGTACCTGAAGGACGAGGGGGTCGCGGGGCTGACCGACGTCGACACCCGCGCGCTCACCCTCCACATCCGCTCGCGAGGGGCCATGCGCGGAGCCATCGCTTCGGCTTCGGTTCCCGAGCACGAGGCCATGGCGCACGTTCTCGCCACGCCGGTCATGGAGGGGCTCGACCTAGCCTGCGGGGTCTCCACCGAAGAGCCTTACCGCATGGCGCCCGACGCGGAAGCCTCGTATCGGGTCGTCGCCCTCGACTACGGAATGAAGCTCAACTCGGCACGGCTCCTCGTCGAACGGGACTGTTCGGTGTCGGTGGTGCCGGCCCGGAGCGGCGTCGAAGAGATACTTGAGATGGAACCCGACGGCGTGTTCTGCTCGAACGGCCCCGGCGACCCGGCGGCGGTGGAGGGTGCGGGCGAGACGATCCGCGCTCTCATCGAGCATGGAACGCCCACCCTGGGAATCTGCTTGGGCCACCAGTTGATCTGTTCGGCCTTCGGCGCCTCGACGTTCAAGATGCCGTTCGGCCACCACGGAGGAAACCATCCAGTGCGCAACCTCGAGCGCGACCACGTCGAGATCACCTCCCAGAACCACGGTTTCGCCGTGGCGTACGAAGGCGAATCGGTGCCCGGCGCTCCGGAGCTGCGGGTCACGCACGTCAATCTCTACGACCGGACGCTCGAGGGAGTGGCGCACCGGGAGCTGCCGCTGATTTCGGTGCAGTACCATCCCGAAGCCGCGCCCGGACCACGCGACAGCAGCTACCTCTTCGACGACTTCGTGGGGCTCATGGCGGCGCGAACCGGTCCCCGGCGGGCGGGGAGCGACCCGTCGACGGCCCTTGCCCATACCCCCTCTTCCGGCTAGTTTTTCGACGCTCGGAAGGAGTCCGACGGGGTTGAAGGGATTCGGACTCATCTTCGCCTCATCGCTCCTTCAACCTCGCCCGGATGCCGCGAGACTACCTCCCGGTTCTGATCCTCTTCGCCGTGTCGATGCTGAACGCGATCGGCATGGTCGCGGTCAGTCACCTCCTGAATCCGAAGAGGCATACCCCCCAGAAGCAAATGCCCTACGAGTCGGGCATGATCCCTCTCGGCAGCACGCGGCAACGCTTCTCGGTGAAGTTCTACATGGTGGCGATCTCGTTCATCGTCTTCGACCTGGAGACGATCTTTCTCTTGCCGTGGGCCGTCGAGATGCGGGACCTGGGTTGGGGACCGTTCATCGCGGTCCTCGTCTTCACAGCGGTGTTGGCGCTGGGTCTCGCCTATGAATGGCTCAAAGGAGGATTGGAGTGGGAGTGAACTTGCCGACCAGGGGCCCGTCCGAACCGGCATCCGCGGATGTAGAACCGCAGGGCTCGCCCGGTCTATTCGGTTTCGGGACGCCGACCTTTCTCACCTCGCGGGTCGACGCCATCGTCAACTGGGGTCGCCGGAACTCGTTGTGGCCCATGCCGTTCGGCACCGCCTGCTGCGCCATCGAGATGATGGCCTCGGCCGCCTCCAACTACGATCTCGCGCGTTTCGGCATGGAACGGATGTCGTTCACCCCCCGGCAGGCGGACGTGCTCATTTGCGCGGGGCGCGTACCGTATAAGCTCGCTCCGGTCCTGCGACGCATCTGGGATCAGATGCCGCAGCCCAAGTGGAGCGTCTCGATGGGGGCGTGCGCAAGCTCGGGCGGAGTCTTCGACGTCTACTCGATGGTGCAGGGAATCGACACCGTCATCCCGGTCGACGTCTACGTGCCCGGCTGTCCGCCGAGGCCCGAGGGGCTCATCTACGGCCTCATGATGATCCAGGAGAAGATCAGGCAGGAGAGCCTGACCAGGCACCGCGAGCACCGCCGGGAAAGCCCCTCCGAGGTAGCCCGGCCCAACGCCGACCCGCACGAGGTCGTGGGACTCACCGGGCCCTTCGGCAACTCCTCGCAGCAGGACGATCACTCCTCGGAGGCGATCGCCTCCGCCGGGTATCGACGGAGTGAGAGGACGTGACGCCACCGGTCGATTTCGGCGCCGTCGATCTCGGTCCTGCAGCAGCTGGCCGGGAGCCCGCCAGCGACCGAACGGGCGGGACGGTCGCCGACCATCCCCTCTTCCGCGGCCTGCGCGACCGGTTCGGAGAGGGAATCCGTTCGCACGCCGTGCACGCCGGCGACCAGTGCGTAGTCTGGATCGATCCCGCCCGCAACCTTGAGATCCTCGGCTGGCTCCGCGACGACCCCGACCATCTCTTCGACGCCATGATCGACGTCACCGCGGTGGATTACGGTGGCGGGCAACCGGTGAACGTCGTCTACCAGCTCTACTCGATCAGGCACCGTCACGCCCTGCGCCTGCGCTGCGAGCTGCCGCTCGAGGCTCTCGAAATCGACTCGACCACCGGGCTGTGGAGCTCAGCCAACTGGCTCGAACGCGAGGTCTTCGATCTCTTCGGCGTCACCTTCCGAGGCCACCCCGATCTGCGCCGGATCCTAATGCCGGACAACTACGCCGAAGGTCATCCGCTGCGAAAGGACTTCCCACTGCGCGGCCGATTCTCCCGCGCCGAGCAGACCCGGCGGGCCCTAGATCAGGACCTCGAAAACTTCTACATCCCGACCGATCTCGAAGCCGGCGGCGATCCGCAGCTCTCCGAGGATTCCGACTCCGGCGGAGGCGTCTGATGGCGGGAGCCCGAACCGTCGAGCTCAACATCGCCCCGGGACGCGAGATGGGCCCCGGCGGAAGCACGGTCGTCAGCCCGCTCGCTCCCTTCGACATTCCGGAGCCGGACGCCGGAACCGAGGGCATGCTCATCAACATCGGTCCCCAGCATCCCGCCACCCACGGGGTCCTGCGCCTGGTCTGCGAACTCGACGGCGAGACCGTCGTCCGGGTGACGCCGCATATCGGCTACCTCCACTCCTCCTTCGAGAAGCTGGGGGAGTACCGGACGTGGAACCAGATCGTGACCCTCACCGATCGCATGGACTACCTGGCGCCCCTCGTCTACAACTGCGCCTACGTGATGTCGGTCGAGAAGCTCATGGGCATCGAGGTGACCGAGCGATGCAAAGTGGTGCGGGTCATGCTGATGGAGCTCGATCGCATCTTCGGGCACCTGCTCTGGTTGGGCACCACCGCCATCGACGTGGGGGCTTTCACCCCGTTCCTCTACTGCTTCAAGGAACGGGAGCGCATCTACCAGCTTCACGAGGCCTACACCGGTGCCCGCATCACCACCTCGGCCACCCGGGTGGGCGGCATGATGGCCGACCTCCCCGAAGGTTGGACCGATCAGCTGCGCGACTTCGTCGACACCTTCCCCGACACCCTCGCCGACGTCGACAGGCTCCTGACCGCGAACCAGATCCACATCGGCAGGACGCAGGGCATCGGAACGATCGGCCCCGAGGAGGCCGTCGACGCGGGCTTCACCGGACCCAACCTGCGCGCGACCGGGGTCGACTACGACGTCCGCAAGGACCAGCCCTACTACGACTACGAGACCTACGACTTCGAGGTCCCCGTGGGCGAGCACGGCGACTGCTACGACCGCTACCTCTGCCGGCTGGAAGAGATGCGCCAGAGCGTCCTCATCCTCCGGCAGGCGCTCGACCGCCTTCCGGGCGGCCCAATCGACATCGACGACCCGTCCATCGTGCTGCCCTCCAAGACCGACGCCATGTCGGACATGGAGAGCATGATCCACCATTTCAAGCTCATCACCGAGGGCATTCCCGCCCCTGCGGGCGACTGCTACTTCCCCATCGAGGCTTCCAAGGGCGAACTCGGGATGTACCTCGTCGCCGAGGAAGGTGGAACGAAGCCGGTCCGCTGGCGGGTCCGGCCCCCGTCCTTCGTCAACCTCTCCGTGATACCGAAGCTCGCCGAGGGACACCTCGTCTCCGACCTGATCGTGATCAACGCTTCTCTCGACATCGTGCTGGGGGAGATAGACCGTTGACTAAAGCCCCGTTCGCGAACCCGGGATGGGCAGGAAACACCGGCGACTTCGAACTCACGGAATCCGAGATCAGAGGAAGCGATTTCGTCGGGGAACGCCCCAAGAGCGGCGGACACGCCTCGGGCGCGGGCGCGATGCCCTTCATGTTCCGCCGCCGCGAACCCGATTCCGAAATCTTCCGGGGAGAGTACCTGGAACGAATCGAGAAAGTCGTCTCCCGCTACCCCGACAAGCGGGCCGCCCTTCTCGCCGCGCTCTCGATCGTCCAGGAGATACGGGGCCACGTGGGACACGCGGACATGAGGGAGGTGGCCGAACTGCTCGATCTCCCAACCGCCCACGTGAGAGGGGTGGCGACCTTCTACACCATGTACAACAAGCGCCCGGTCGGGCTGAACCTGGTTCAGGTGTGCACGAACATCTCATGCAGTCTGATGGGCGCGGACGAAGTCTTCCGGGGCTTCCTCGACCACATCGGGGTGCAGCCGGGAGAGACGAGCGACGACGGCGAATTCACCGTCGTCGAGGCCGAGTGTCTGGCCGCATGCGGCTTCGCCACCTGCGTGCAGATCAACTCCCGCTACTACGAAAACGTCTCGGCCGAGGACATCCCTGACATCGTCGCGCATCTGAGATCGGGCGGAGGGGAGTAGAGTGGCGTATCCCTACGTCTCGGAGCGCGAGACCCGGGTCATCTCCCGCGGATTCGGCGACCCGATGCAGCGCGTTCTCGACATCTACGTCCAGCGGGGAGGTTACGGCGCCCTTCGCAAGGCCCTGGGGCTCTCGCCCGGCGAGGTGATCGAGGAAGTGAAGCGATCCGGACTCAGGGGACGGGGAGGCGCCGGATTCCCTACAGGCTTGAAGTGGTCCTTCATGCCCAAGGAGTCGAGGCGCGAGCACTATCTGCTCTGCAACGCCGACGAATCCGAGCCCGGCACCTTCAAGGACCGCGAGCTCATGCGCTGGGATCCGCACCAGCTCATCGAGGGATGCCTGATCGCCGCCCACGCCATCCGCTCCTCCCACGTTTACATCTACTGCCGGGGCGAGTTCTTCGAGGCCAACCAGATTCTGGCGCGGGCGCTGGAAGACGCCTACGCGGGCGGCTTCGCGGGCGACGACATCATGGGTTCGGGCCGTTCCATCGACGTGACGGTGGTTCAAGGCGCCGGAGCATACATCTGCGGCGAGGAGACCGGACTCATGAGTTCGCTGGAGGGCAAGCGTGGACTGCCCCGGGTGAAGCCTCCCTTCCCGGCCGCGGTCGGGGCCTTCGGCGCTCCCAGCACGATCAACAACGTCGAGACGCTGGCCGCCGTGCCGCACATAGTCTCCAACGGCGGTGACTGGTACCGGCAGTGGGGCACGGAAAGGAGTCCGGGCACGAAGCTCTTCTGCGTCAGCGGACACGTGAACAGGCCCGGCAACTACGAACTGCCGCTGGGTTTCCCGCTCCAGGAGCTCATAGACGACGTTTGCGGCGGGATTCCCGGCGGCAAGGCGCTCAAGGCGGTCATTCCCGGCGGCTCCTCCGTCCCGCTCATTGACGCCGCCGATACGCGCGCCTGCGCCTTGGACTACGAAGGCTGTCTCGAGGTGGGCACGATGCTAGGGTGCGCGTCGGTGATCGTCATGGACGAGAGCGCCGACGTGGTCAAGCAGGTGCGGCGCATGGCCGAATTCTACGCCCACGAGTCCTGCGGGCAGTGCACGCCCTGTCGGGAGGGTGCGGCGTGGACGGTGCGCATACTTCGCCGGATCGAAGCGGGGCGGGGAACCATGGAGGACATCGATACCCTCATGGAGATCACCCAGGGCATGGTGGGCACCACGATCTGCGTGCTCTCCGATTCGGTCGCCGCTCCGGTGCAGTCCTCCATAGAGAAGTTCAGAGACGAATACCTCTCCCTCATCCGCCCCGAACACCGGGTCGGAGCCGCCTGACCTCGCCATGCCGCCCTCCTTGGTCAACTTGACGATCGACGGCCGGAAGGTCGCTGTCCGGAAGGGCACGACCATTCTGGAAGCCGCCAGGCAGGTCGGCTCCCACGTTCCGCACTACTGCTATCACCCCGGCCTATCCTCGCCCGCCATGTGTCGGCTCTGCCTGGTGGAGGTCGAGGGAGCGTCCAAACCCATGCCGAGCTGCGTCACCACGGTCCAGGAAGGTCAGGTCGTGCGCGTGAATTCGGAGGAGGCCGTCGGCCACCGGGAGGGCGTGCTGGAGTTCTATCTGGTCAACCACCCGCTCGACTGCCCGATCTGCGACATGTCCGGCGAGTGCGACCTTCAGGACTACGTGCACTACGGAGGCAGGGAACGCGGGCGCTCGCAGGAGCCCAAGAGGGTGTTCGGCAGGGACGATTTCGGGGGCGACGTGCTCTTCTACGGAGACCGTTGCGTGATGTGCACCCGCTGCGTGCGCTTCATGAGCGAAGTGGAGGGAGACGAGCGCCTGACTGTCGTGGAGCGGGGCGACCGGGCGGTCATCGACACCTTCTTCGAGGAAGGGCTGGAGGGGACGAACTGGCACGGCAACATCGTCGACATCTGCCCGGTCGGCGCATTGCTCTCCAAGGACTTTCTGCACAAGGCCCGGGCCTGGGACCTGGAGCATTCTCCGTCGGTCTGCACGAGCTGTTCACAGGGCTGCAACGTCGAGCTGCACGTGCGCGACAACCTCGTCCAGCGAATAAAGCCCCGGGAAAACCTGGCCGTCAACGGCTGGTGGATGTGCGATCACGGGCGTCACAACTACGAGTGGATGAATCGGGGAGGGCGTCTTCAAGAGCCCTACGCGCGAGTGCGCTCCTCCTCGACCGGGAACGGATCCTCGGCAAACGGTTCCTCGGGCAACGGAAGCTCCCCGAACGGCGCAGGACGATCGAGCTGGAGCGCGACGCTCTCTCGGGTTCGCGATGCGCTGATCGCGGCACGGGGTGGCGCCGGGACGCTGGCCGTGGCCTCGCCCTTCCTCTCCAACGAAGACCTGGCGGCCCTCGTACGGCTCGTCGACGCGCTCGGCGGCGGCCGCGTCGTCTACCGTTCCAGACGCGCGCCGGACGAAAATGTGCTCAAAGGCTTCCCGCAGCTTGCCCGGCGGCGCGACCTCGCACCGAACACCACCGGCCTCGGCCTGATGGGAGCCAAGCGGGTGGGCGACGACGACGGCGCCGGCGGCCTGGACCGCGTAGCCGGCCACGACGGCGTCGTGATCGTCGTCGGAGACGCTCTCCACGACCAGATGGACGACTTCGCCGCCTCGGCCTCCGCCTTCATCTACGCCGGGAGTCACGCTCCCCCGTCGGCGCGTTCGGCTCACGCCCTCCTGCCCGTGACCACCTTCGCGGAACAGGAAGGCTCGTTCACCAACCTCGACGGCCGGGTGCAGCGTTTCTCGCCCGCGTTGATTCCGCCGGGATCGGCTCGGCCACCGTGGTTCGTGCTGGGCGCGCTGGCCGCCAGCATGGACGGCGGAGAGATGGCCCGTTCGACTGCGGAAGCTTTCGCCGCGCTCTCCGCTTCCTCGCCCGCCTTCGCCGGCCTCGACTTCGAGGCTCTGCTGGAGGGTGGAGCCATGGCGAAGACGGAGCCCGCCCGCGGAGAAGGTCGATGAACGAGCTCGTACCCATCTCGGGCGGCGCCGCCACCTGGGCGTCGGTCCTCAAGGTGGTGGGGATCTTCTCCATCGTGATGGGAGTCGTCGGCTACTCCACGCTCGCCGAACGCCGCATCGCCGCCTTCATCCAGGATCGCCTGGGCCCGAACCGGGTCGGCCCCTCCGGAATCCTCCAGCCGATCGCCGACGGGATCAAGAGCCTGCTCAAGGAGGAGACCCTTCCGGGAACCGCCTCCCGCACCTTCTTCGTGCTCGCGCCGATACTGGTGATCTTCCCGTCGCTGGTCACCTTCGCGGTGATCCCGTTCGCGGCGCCTCTGCCCACCTCGGCCGGCGTGGTCGACATGGTCATCGCCGACCTGCCCATCGGCATCCTCTACGTGCTCGCGTTCTCCTCGCTCGCGGTCTACGGCGTGGTTCTGGGAGGCTGGGCATCTAACAACAAGTACGCCTTCCTCGGAGGGCTGCGCGCCTCGGCGCAGATGGTGAGCTACGAGGTCGCCCTCGGCCTCTCGCTTCTTGCGGTGCTGATGCTCGCGGGCAACGTCACGCTCACCGAAATCGTCTGGCAGCAGCAGTCGCTGGGCATGTGGTTCGCGTTCCCGCTCTCGCTCGCCTTCATCCTCTTCGTGATCTCGGCCATCGCCGAGACCAACAGGCTCCCCTTCGACCTTCCCGAGGCGGAGTCCGAGCTGGTCACCGGTTACCACACCGAGTACTCGGCGATGAAGTTCAGCGCCTTCACGATTTCCGAATTCGGCCACATGGTCACGAGCTCCGCGCTCATGGCCACCCTCTTCTTCGGAGGCTGGGACCTGCCGGGTTCGTGGGACAACGCCTTCTGGGTCGACGGCCGGCTCATCTCGGGCTACGCCGCCGACGGAACGCCGATCGCCGCCGAACCCGCAGTGTGGAAGAGCCTGGTCACCGGTCTCGGTTTCGGCGCCAAGGTGGCGGCCTTCCTGCTCCTCTACATGTGGATCCGCTGGACGCTTCCCCGGTTCCGGTACGATCAGGTCATGTCTCTCGGCTGGAAGGTCATGCTCCCGACCGCGCTCGCCTATGTCGTCGTCATGGCTCTGACGATACTGACTCTCGACACCGTGGGCGTGGCCTGGGGGTTGAGCTACGGAGCGGTGCTGACCGCGGTCAGCGGAGCCTGTCTCCTGGCCTGCGTCTTCTTCCTCGACCGCGGCCGCGTCATCGCCGGAGCCGCCGCCACCCGAGGACCCCGAGTCGCGGGACGGGGAGGCGTCGCCGGCTCGCCGACCCGGCCCGTTCCCGCCTCCAATTCCCAAGGAGTGTAAGGCCATGGCCATCTCCGTCAAGACGATGAAGCGCCCGGAGCCCGAGCAGACTTCCTATCTGCGCGCGGCGGCGAGCGGGATGGCGCTCACCTTGAAACACCTCGTCCGCCCCGACAAGAACGTGACCCAGCAGTATCCGGAGGAGCCCACCGAGCTCTCTCCCCGCTGGCGCGGCACCCACGTGATGGAGACCCACGCCGACGGACGTCCCAAGTGCGTAGCCTGCGGACTCTGCCCGACCGTGTGTCCGGCCAACTGCATCCGGCTGGTGGGCGGGGAGGACGATCAGGGCAACCGCTATCCGGTCGTCTACGAGATCGACGAATTTCGCTGCATCTTCTGCGGCATGTGCCAGGAGGTGTGCCCGGTCGAAGCGATACATGTCGGTCAGCACTTCGAGAACGCGGAATACGAGCGCGACCGCTTCGTCTACGATCTCGACCGCCTCATGGACCAGTCCCACGAGTCCACGCTTCTCTGGGACCCGGCGGATACGAGGTCCGAGTGACCGCCGATGTCGTCTTCTGGATCATCGCCGCCATGGCGGTGGGGGGTGCGATCGGCGTCGTGATCTCGCGTTCGCCGGTGGCGTCTCTCCTCTACATGGTGGCGACCCTGGCGAGCATCGCCGCCGCCTTCGTCCTGCTCGAGGCGCACTTTCTGGCGGCGATCCAGATCATCGTCTACGCGGGCGCCATCATGGTGCTCTTCCTCTTCGTGATCATGCTGCTCAACCTCGGCCACGATCGGGCGCGCGAACTCAAGCTTGGTGCGCTCTCGATTCTGTGCTTCCTGGTCACGGGTGGCATTGCGGGCATCCTCGCCTTCACCCTCAGGGATCCCGCCTCAGCGGAGACGATGCCGCTCGCCGCCGGTGAGGCCGCGTTCGCCGATTCGCTTGCCGAGCACGGCGCGGTCGGAGTGATAGCCCGCCCCCTCTACACCGATTACGTGCTCGCCTTCGAGGTGACGGGCATACTGCTTCTGGTCGCCATCGTGGGCGCCCTCGCGATCGGCAAGAGGAGCGTCCGGTGATCACGAACTACCTGCTCCTCTCCGCTGCTCTCTTCCTGGTAGGCACCTTCGGCGTGCTCGCGCGCAGGAACGCGATCATCATGTTCCTCTGCATCGAGCTGCAGCTGAACGCGGTCAACCTCGCCTTCGTGGCCTTCAGCCGCATGCACGGCATCGACGGACAGTTGTTCGTCTTCTTCGTGATGACGGTTGCGGCGGCGGAAGCGGCGGTGGGCCTCGCGATCATCATCTCCGTCTTCCGGCACTACAAGTCGGTCGACGTGAGCAAATTCCGACTCCTCAAGTGGTAGCGGGCGCCATGTTCGCGGTGGGAGCGCCGCTGGCCTCGCTCTCCGGCTCCGCGCCGACGGCCGCGGTCCTCGGCGTCGCCCAGGAGCAGGCGCAAGCGGACTTCACGCCGTTTCTCCCCGGACTGATAGTCCTGCTCCCGTTGATAGGGTTTCTCCTGAACGGGGCGCTGGCTCTGGTGTCGGGGCGACGGGCCGCCGACGCGCTGCGCGACGGAGCCCCAGCCGATCACCGGAGTTCGGCTCTGCCGGGGATCATAGGCAGCGGGGTCGTGCTCGCCGCCTTCGCGGTAACCCTGGCCAACTTCCTCGGGATGTTCGACGCCCATCTCGGAGAGGCGGTCACGGTCTCCTACTGGACCTGGATGGTCGCGGGGAGCTTCAGCGTCGACGCCGCGCTGCAGCTCGACCAGCTCTCCACGCTCATGGCGCTCGTCGTGACCGGAGTGGGTTTCCTGATTCACGTCTTCAGCATCGGGTACATGCGGGCCGACCCGGGCTACGCCCGCTACTTCTCCTATCTCAACCTCTTCGTGGCGTTCATGCTCGTGCTCGTGCTGGGTTCGAGCTACGCGCTCATGTTCGTCGGCTGGGAAGGGGTCGGGCTCTGTTCCTACCTGCTCATCGGCTTCTGGTTCAGGGACCGCGAGAAGGGAGACGCCGGCAAGAAGGCGTTCATCGTGAACCGCATCGGCGACTTCGGATTTCTGGTCGGGATGTTCCTCCTCTTCGGGGTCTTCGGCACCCTCGACTACGCGGAGGTGTTCTCGGCCGCGCCCGGAGCTCTCGAGTACGGGGGCGGCGTCGCGACCGCCATCACCCTCTTCCTCTTCCTGGGAGCGGTGGGAAAGAGCGCCCAGATTCCGCTGCACGTCTGGCTGCCCGACGCGATGGCCGGTCCCACGCCGGTAAGCGCGCTCATTCACGCGGCCACTATGGTGACGGCCGGCGTCTACATGATCGCCCGCTCGTCGGCGCTCTACTCGCTGGCGCCGGCGTCGGGAGCCGCGGTCGCCGTCGTAGGAGCGCTGACGGCGATCTTCGCGGCCACCATCGCGCTCAAGCAGTACGACATCAAGAAGGTGCTGGCCTACTCCACCGTATCCCAGCTCGGCTACATGTTCGTCGCGGTCGGAGTGGGCGCGTACACCGCAGGTGTCTTCCATCTGGTCACCCACGCCTTCTTCAAGGCCCTCCTCTTTCTAGGAGCGGGCGCGGTGATCCACTCCATGCACGAGGCCTACCACGCCACGCATTCCCACGAGGACGCCCAGGACATGCGCAATATGGGCGGGCTCTCCAAGCGCCTGCCCGTCGTCTGGATCACGATGTGGGTCGCGACGCTGGCTATCGCCGGAATCTGGCCCTTCGCGGGCTTCTTCTCCAAGGACGAGATCATCTGGAAGATCGCCGCGTTCGGAGGTGCCGAGAGAGCGCCCTACCCGGTCCTCTACACGCTCATTTGGGTGATCTCGCTCGCTGCGGCTCTCCTCACCGCCTTCTACATGACCAGGATGATGGTCATGACCTTTTCGGGAGCCAACCGCACCGGCAAGGCCGAATGGGGACACCTGAAGGAGGCCCCCGCAGTCATGTGGCTGCCGCTGGTCCTGCTTGCGGCTCTCTCGATCGGCGGCGGCTGGATGAACGTGCCCGAAGAGATCCGCCAGAGCTTTCTGGGCCTCGGGCCGCTTACCAGCGAGTGGCTGCATCACTGGTTGGAGCCCGTGACCGCCGTCGCGCATTCGGTGCAGGACGCCAACCTCGGCGAGCTTGCGCACGCGGCTCCGTTCGGGGGAGGCGAGCTGGACTGGGCCGTCGTTTCCACCCTGCTCGCGCTTGCGGTCGTCCTTATCACCTTCTGGTCACGCTCCAGGAGAGAGGTGACAAGGGCGGCCGAAGCCCCTCCGCTCGTGGGCTTCGGGAAGGTTCTCAATCGCAAGTGGTACGTCGACGAGTGTTACGACGCTGCGGTCGTGCGACCGCTGAAGGCCGCGTCCCGTTTCTGCTGGAAGGTGATCGACGCCGGCGTCATCGACGGGATCGTAAACGGCGTGGGTCACCTGGCGCGCGGCGCGGGCGTCTTCGTCAGCTTCGTTCAAAACGGCGGCGTGAACCGATACGCCCTCGTGGTCACCATAGGCGTTCTGGTGATTCTGGCAGCTCAGGCGCTCTAGTGCGGCCCATGAGAAAGATCCCCCGGTATTCCCGAGCGGCGATTCCTTCGCGCTCGTCCGCGGACCGCAAGGAGACCTTGGCGCGATGACCTCGTTCCTAGACGCCGTCGGATACGGAGACTGGATCCTCCACGCCCTCATCTGGCTGCCCGCCGCAGGCGCCGGACTGGTGCTGGCCTCCGGCGAAACGCACGCCCGGAAGATCGCGGGATGGCTCGCAGGTCTCCTCTTCGTTCTCTCGCTAGGGCTCTGGTGGGCGTTCGACCCGGCGGGCGGAATGCAAATGGAGTCGAGCCTCGCATGGATACCGGCCTGGGGCGTAAGCTACTCCCTCGGGATCGACGGCATCTCGCTCTTCATGGTCATGCTGACCACGTTCAGTTCGCTGGTGGCCGTCGTCGGCTCCTTCAACTACATAAGGGATCGTCAGAGAGGATTCTACGCTCTGATGCTAATGCTTCAGGGAGCGGTGGTGGGGGTTTTCACAGCAAGCGACCTCCTCCTCTTCTACATCTTCTTCGAGCTGACCCTGGTGCCGATGTACTTCATCGTCGGCGTCTGGGGAGGCGAGCGCAGGGTCTACGCTGCCATCAAGTTCTTCCTCTACACGGCCTTCGGGTCGCTGCTGATGCTGGTGGCGATCCTGTATCTCGGATTCACGGCCAACGAGCAACTTGGAGTCGCCACCTTCGCCTACGACGACTTTCTCCGGCTCGACCTCTCGCTCACCGAACAGCTCTGGCTCTTCAGCGCGTTCGCGATCGCCTTCGGTGTCAAGGTCCCGGTCTTCCCCCTCCACACCTGGCTGCCAGACGCCCACGTCGAGGCTCCCACACCCGGTTCGGTCATCCTGGCCGCCGTCCTTCTGAAGGTGGGCACGTTCGGATTCGTGCGCTTTCTGCTGCCGCTCTTCCCGCTCGCCGCGCAGCACGGGACAGTGACGACGGTGATGCTCGCGCTCGCCGTGGTGGGCATCGTCTACACCGCCTGGGTGGCGGCCGTCCAGCCCGATGCCAAGAAGCTCGTCGCGTACACGTCGGTGGCTCACATGGGCTTCGTCGTGCTGGGTGTGTTCGCGCTCACGACCACGGGGATACAGGGCGGAATGGTGGTGATGATCTCGCACGGCATCTCCACGGGGGCGCTCTTCCTCCTGCTGGGCATGCTCTACGAGCGACGCGCCACCCGGAGGATCGACGCCTTCGGCGGACTTGCGCGGGTAGCTCCCCTGCTGGCGACCGCCTTCGTCATAACCGCGCTCGCTTCCATCGGGCTCCCTGGAACGAGCGGATTCGTGGGCGAGTTCCTGGCGCTTCTGGGCGCGTTCGAGCGACACCCGTGGTTCGCGGGAATCGCCACTCTCGGCGTGATCTTCGCGGCGTACTACATGCTGCCCATGGTCCAGCGCATTTTCTTCAACGAGCTCTCCGAGCCCGCGAACGGAAGGATTCCCGACCTGTCGAGACGAGAACTCGCTATCCTCGCCCCCATGTGCGCGCTCATGATCTGGATCGGCGTCCAGCCCGGTCCCATGCTCGAGCGCATGGAGCCTAGCGTCCGGGCCGTGGTCGAACGGGTGGAGAGTGGTACGGTCGGTGGACCGGCGGACGGCGGACCGCTTGCGGAGGTCGAGACGGTGGAAGAATCCGCCGATTCGAACGTCACGGACACCTCCAACCCGGACTTCTGAGCCGATGGATCTCGACCTGACCAAGGCAGGTTCCTTGATCTGGGCCGCGGCGCCCGAGATCGTTCTGAGCGTCACCGGGATCCTGGTTCTCCTGAGGGGCGCAAGGGGAACACCGTCCTCGAAAGGCGATCTCTCCCTGGGAAGCAGCTCCGCCGGCTGGTTCTGCCTCTTCGGAATTCTCGTCGCCGCCGCCGCCAACGGCTGGCTGCACGGCGTCCACGTCACCGAGGCCGGCGGCCCGCTGGCGCTGGACGGTCTGCGCCTCTATTCGAACTGGATACTGCTTGCCGCCGCCGCAGGCACCACGCTGATCTCGTTCGGCTACAACTACCGGATGAAGCTCCAGCCCGGCGAGTATCACGGCCTCATCCTCTTCGCCACGGTGGGCATGATGCTCATGGTGGGCGCCGCCGACCTCATGCTGCTCTTCCTCGGCCTCGAGGTCATGTCGATCGCCGTGTACGCCATGGCGGCGCTCGACCGGCGGTCGAGGCAGTCGGCCGAAGCGGGCATCAAGTACTTTCTCCTCGGTGCCTTTTCAACCGGATTCTTCCTCTACGGCATCGCCTTCATCTACGGCGCGACGGGAAGCGTCGAGTTCGAGGCGGTAAAGCAAGTCCTGGCATCCGGAGCAGCGGATCGCGACTTCCTGGTGATCGGCGTTCTCCTTCTCGTGATCGGCTTCGGCTTCAAGGTCGCCGTGGTGCCCTTCCACATGTGGACTCCAGACGTCTACGAAGGCTCACCGGCCCCGGTGACTGCCTGGATGTCCACGGCGGTCAAGGCGGCCGCCTTCGTGGCCTTCCTGCGGGTCTTCTTCACGGTCTTCGACGGCCCGGCCGAATACGAGATCTGGCATCCGGTGCTGCTGTGGCTGGCCGCCATAACGATGGTCGTCGCCAATCTGATCGCACTGGCGCAGGAAAACGTCAAGCGCATGCTGGCCTATTCGAGCATCGCCCACGCCGGCTATCTGCTGGCGGCGATCGCGGCGGGCAACCAGGCGGGCGCGGACGCGCTTCTCTTTTACCTGCTCATCTACACGGTGTCGAACCTCGGCGCGTTCGCGATAGTCATAGCCGTTTCCCACCACTCCGAAGAACGTCTCGACGTCAACGACTACCGCGGAATCGGACGCGCGAGTCCCTTGCTCGCCCTCCTGCTCACCGTCTTTCTGCTCTCGCTCGCCGGTTTCCCGGGCACCGGCGGTTTCATGGGCAAGATCTTCATACTCCGGAGCGCCGCCGACGCCGGTCTCTGGCCCCTCGCGGTGACCCTGGTGTTGACGACGGTGATCTCCTACTGGTACTATCTGCGCCTCGCCTGGAAGATGTGGATGAACGCCGGCGAAGAAGGGGCGCACGCGCACCTTGCCGCTCCGCTCCCCATGCGACTCGCTCTCTTCGCCTGCTTGGCGGTGGTCCTCTATACCGGGATCTTCGCGGGCGAACTCCTCGATGTGGTCACCGACAGCGCGGCCGTCCTGGAAGCAGGACGGTAGGCGGGACCCCGAACACACCCCGCGACCTGCCGAAACAACTCCCGTATCGAACGAAATGGAGCTTCCACGTCACATCTTCCGCGAGTACGATGTCCGGGGCATCGTAGGGAAGGATCTCAACGCGGAAATAGCCGAGCTGGTCGGACGCGCCTTCGCCTCCCAGGTGCGGGACCGCGCGAACACGGCCTCGGTCAGGGTGGCGGTCGGGCGAGACAATCGGCCCTCGTCGCCTTCGCTCCGCGACGGTCTCGTTCGAGGGCTCAGAGCCGCGGGCGCCGGCGTCGTCGACGTCGGGGAGGTGCCCACCCCGACCCTCTATTGGTCCGAGGCCACGTTGGGAGTCGATGCCGGTTGCCAGGTGACGGGCTCGCACAACCCTTCGAAATGGAACGGCATCAAGCTGGTATACGGCGGTGATTCGCTCTACGGCAAGAGTATTGGGGATCTCCGTAGACGCATCGTCGAGCGCGACCTGCGCTCGGGCTTCGGAAGCTTGGAAGAGGTCGAGACTCTCGACAGCTACGTCGAGGACCTCTCGGGACGCTTCCAGCTGGCCCGCCCGGTGAAGCTCGTCGTCGACGCCGGCAACGGCGTGGGATCTCTCGTCGCCGAACGCCTACTTACCGCGATCGGAGCCGAGGTCGCTCCGCTCCACTGCGAACCCGACGGCACATTTCCCAACCACCATCCCGACCCCACCGTCGACGAGAATCTGCAGGATCTGATCTCGCTGGTGCGCTCGGGCGACTTCGAACTGGGCGTAGGCTTCGACGGCGACGCCGACCGCCTGGGCGCGGTCGACGAACACGGAGGAATCGTGCGCGGCGACGTGCTCCTCCTCCTCTTCGGCCTGGATGCGCTGCGGGCGCGGGGTCCGGGCCGGAAGCTCGTCTTCGACGTGAAGTGCTCCCGTATCCTGCCCGAGGTCTTTTCCGCGCACGGAGGCGTTCCCGTGATGTGGAAGACAGGCCACTCGCTCATCAAGCGCAAGATGAAGGAGTGCGGCGCCAGCCTGGCTGGCGAACTCTCCGGCCACTTCATTCTCGCCGACGGGTACCGCCCCTTCGACGACGCTCCCTTCGCCGCCTGCCGGCTCGCCTCCATCGTCTCGCGGGCGCCGGAGCCGCTCTCCGCGATCGTGTCCCGCTTCCCTAAGTACGTCTCGACCCGCGAGGTGCGGGCAGCGGTTCCCGAGGCCGACAAGTGGAGGATCGTCGAGGAGGTCTCGACCCTGCTCGCGAGTCGCTACGAGGTGAACACGATCGACGGCGTGCGGGCCGACGCCGGCTACGGCTGGGCGCTGGTTCGCGCCTCGAACACTCAGCCTGCGGTTACGGTGCGCTGCGAGGCCAGGACGAGAGAGCAGCTCTCGGAGCTGTCCGCCGAGGTGGAGGATGCGCTCGCTCGCGCCGGAGTCGAAGTGGCACTCTCATGACACTCACGATCTCTTGAGAACCATGTAATGGACCTACACGAATACCAGGCTCGCGAGCTCTTCCGCAGGGCCGGGCTCGACGTTCCTCCCGGCACGGTCGCCTTCACCGCCTCGGAGGCCGAGGCCGCCGCCCGGAAGTTCGGCGGGCGCGTGGTGGTAAAGGCGCAGGTGCACGCGGGAGGACGCGGCAAGGCGGGCGGAGTCAAGCTCGCCGCCGGTCCCGGCGAGGCGCGGACGCACGCCGCCGACATCCTAGGCATGAGCATCAAGGACCTTCCGGTGCGGCGGGTGCTGGTATGCCCGGCCGAGGAGATCGCGAGCGAGGCCTACCTCGGCCTCACTATCGACCGAGAGCGGCAGCAGGCGGTCTTCATGGTCTCGCCCGAGGGCGGGATCGACATCGAGGAGGTCGCCCGACGCTCACCGGAACGGATCCGCCGTCTGCACGTGGACCCTCGGTACGGCATCCTTCCGCACCAGGCGAGGTCGCTCGCCAACTTCCTATACGACGATCCGAAGCTGATCGGGGCGGCGAGCCGCGCCATCGCCGCACTCTACCGGGCGTTCACCGATTCGGGAGCCTCCATGGCCGAGATCAACCCGCTCATCGTCAGCGAAGACGGTGCGGTGAAGGCCATCGACGCCAAGATGAGCATCGACGACAACGAGCTCTTCCGCCGGCCGGCCATCGCCGAACTGCGCGACGCCGAGACCGAACCCGACTCCGAAACCAAGGCCAGGGAGGCGGGGCTCTCCTACGTCAAGCTCGACGGCCAGGTCGGCTGTTGCGTCAACGGCGCCGGGTTGGCCATGGCGACCATGGATCTGGTCAAACACTACGGCGGCGAACCGGCCAATTTCCTGGACATAGGCGGATCGTCCAATCCCGACAAGGTGGTCGCGGCACTCGACATCATCTCGTCCGACCCCGCCGTCCTCGTGATCCTCTTCAACATCTTCGGCGGCATCACTCGCTGTGACGATGTCGCGAACGGGATCGTCGAGGCGTTGGATCGGATCCAGATCGACGCGCCCATCGTCATCCGCCTCACGGGAACGAACGAGAAACGAGCCCTCGAGATCCTCCAGGGAGCCGGGTTCTCCGCCTATACCTCGATGGACGACGTCGTGATTAAAGCGGTCGAGATAGCGAGCCGGAAAGGGGAGGGAAACTGATCGTGGCCATATTCGCGGATCGGAGCACGCGTCTGATCGTCCAGGGAATCACGGGTAGGGACGGATCGTTCCACGCCCGCGAGATGATCTCCTACGGCACCCAGGTCGTTGCCGGGGTGACGCCCGGAAAGGGCGGACAGGATTTCAAGGGACCGACGGGCGAGGTCGTGCCCATTTTCGACACCGTCGACGAGGCTGCGGACGCGACCGACGCCAACGCCTCCGTCATCTATGTGCCGCCCGCGTTCGCCGCCGGTGCGATCATGGAGGCTGCGGACGCCGGAATCTCCCTCGTGGTCGCCATCACCGAGGGGATCCCCGTCCTCGACATGGTGCGGGCGCACGCTTTCGCCAAGGACCGCGGAGCCAGGGTGCTCGGACCGAATTGCCCAGGGCTATTCACCCCCGGACAGTGCAAGATCGGCATCCTGCCGGCCCAGATAGTCTCCGAAGGCCCCGTAGGCGTGGTCTCCCGCTCGGGAACCCTGACCTACGAGGCGGTCTTCCAGCTGACGAACGCCGGACTCGGCCAGTCCACCTGTGTGGGCATCGGAGGCGACCCGCTCATCGGCACGGATTTCATCGACTGTCTGGCCGCGTTCGAAACGGACCCCGAAACCGAGGCGGTGGTGATGATCGGCGAGATCGGGGGAACCGACGAACAGGAAGCCGCCGCGTTCGTCAACGAGGAGATGTCGAAGCCCGTGGTCGGCTTCATAGCCGGCCGTACGGCCCCGCCGGGCAGGAAGATGGGTCACGCCGGCGCCATAGTCTCCGGCGCGTCCGGAACTGCCGAAGAGAAGGTGAGAGCCTTCAACGAGAACGGTGTGGCGGTCGCCGACCGACCCGTCGATCTGGTCACCTTGGTGAGGGAGGGGATGGGAGCTTGAACAGGACGCTCGCAATCATCAAGCCGGACGCCGTCGAAGCCGGCAACGCCGGAAAGATCATCGCGCACCTCGAACAGGGTGGATTCCGCGTGCTGGCCATGCGCATGACCCGTCTGAGCGCGGCCGAGGCGGGCGCCTTCTACGCGGTTCACCGGGAGAGGCCGTTCTACGGCGAGCTCGTCGAGTTCATGACCTCTGGTCCGGTCGTGCCCATGGCGCTCGAGGCGGAGGGAGCGGTAGCGAGTTTCCGCGAAGCCATCGGCGCCACCGATCCGGCCGAAGCCGCGCCCGGAACGGTGCGGGCGCTCTATGCCGAGTCGAAGGGGCGGAACGCGATTCACGGCTCGGATTCCGAAGAGAACGCCGCTCTCGAGATCTCCTTCTTCTTCCCGGAGCGGGAATTCGCCGAGGAGTAGGACAGATCGGGAAAGATCGTCGCTCGACGTCCCCCCAGTCCTCGTCCGAACCCCGCGCGGTCGGCGGCACTGGACCTGCAAGAGCGTCTGGGCTAGATTTGTGGGCTATGCCTGTCGTTGACTTGTCCCGCCTTGCGCGGGAGGGATCGGTGGTGGTCAGGGATCGGATCGCGCCGAACTCTCCCATGTGGAGAGATTGCGACCTGCCTTGGTCCGCGTCCGTGACCTTGGAGGCGACGGCGGGGGTGGCGGGAACCGGTCAGATAGTCGTGCGCGGCAGGATGACCGGGACTCTCGGACAGGAGTGTCGCAGGTGCCTGAAGCCGACCGAGACCGAGATCGCCAACGAACTCACCATGGTCTTCGTCACCTCCGACGACCCGTGCGCATCCGAGTACGGGGTCCACTCATACGAAGCGGGGAAGGAGCTCGACCTTTCAGAAGCCATCCGCGAGGAAGCCGTGCTCGCATTCGACCCTTACGTGTTGTGCACTGAGGACTGCCGCGGGCTCTGTACCAATTGCGGAGCGAACATGAACCTGGAGCGGTGCTCGTGCGCCGCCGACCCGGCTCACCCGGCCTGGAACAACCTCAAGGCCCAGTTGGAGAACACTCATGGCGGTACCTAAGCGAAGAACATCGAAGCAGCGCAAGCGCAAGCGGCGCACGCACTACAAGGCCGCGCCCGTTGCGGTTCACGTCTGCCCGAACTGCGGGGACATGAAGGCTCCCCACAGGGTGTGTCCCGTATGCGGGCACTACCGGGGAGAGCGCGTGCTCGATATCGATCTCGACTGACCTAGGTCCTCTGGAGTCGACCCGTGCGTATCGCACTCGACGCCATGGGCACGGATCGAGCCCCAGGACCCGAGGTCAGGGGGGCTCTCGACGCGGTCGCTCGATTGGGCTCGGACGTCGAAATAGTGCTGGTCGGCGACAGGGAGGTACTGGAAAACGAGCTCGCCGCACATCCGCGCACCCGCGGCCGGATCACGATCTCTCACGCCCCCGACCGAGTGCGTCCGGACGATCCGCCCGCGACCGTCATGCGTCGGAGGCCGGATTCTTCCGTGGTGCGCGGCCTGAGGCTTCACCGGAAGGGTGAGGTGGACGCCTTCGTCAGCGCAGGCCCGACCGGAGCGGTCATGTCCGCCGCGCTCTTCTCCCTGAAACGAATCCCCGGCGTCGAGCGTCCGGCGATCGCGACCCTCGTACCCACCGTGAAGGGGCAGTGCCTGCTGCTGGACTCCGGAGCGAATCTGGAGTGCAAGCCCAAGCACCTGGTGCAGTTCGCTCACATGGGAGTCGGCTACGTTCGACGCGCGCTGGGCCACGAGAACCCGGCCGTAGGGCTGCTGAACGTCGGCGAGGAGCCTCGCAGCGGAGGTGAGGTTCTCCGTGAGACCTTCCGCCGGCTGTCCACGGACGGCTCGCTCGATTTCGTGGGAAACGTGGAGGGCCGGGATCTGGTCACCGCGACCTGCGACGTCGTGATCTGCGACGGATTCGTCGGTAACGTGCTCCTCAAGTTCTACGAGTCCGTGGCCTCCGTGCTCTTCCGACTTCTGAAGGATCCCGTTCCCGGGGCCTGGGACAACGACGACAGGCTCGATCGCGTCTTCAAGGTGCTCGACTACGCGGAGGTCGGCGGCGCTCCGTTGCTCGGAGTGCGGGGAGTGCCCATCATCTGCCACGGAGGCTCGTCTCCCAAGGCGATCCGCAACGCCCTGCGCGTGGCGGCGAGGGCCGTGCGGTCAGGGGTCGTGCGTCACTCCGCCCGCGAATTCCAATCCCTGGCAGCCCTGAGGCCCGCATGACCGCGAACCCGACTGCACGCATCGCGTCCATCGCGAGATACCTTCCCGACAACGTCGTCACCAACCACGATCTCTCCTTGCGGGTGGACACCACGGACGAGTGGATAAGGACGCGAACCGGCATACGCGAGAGAAGGATCGCGCCGGATTCGCTTCTCGTCGCCGACATGGGCAAGGAGGCGGCGACGACCGCCCTCCGGCGCGCGGGACTCGAGGCCGACGATGTCGATCTGCTTCTGGTGGCCACGGCGACTCCCGACCGCTGGCTGCCCGCCACGGCGTGCGACCTCCAGGCCCGGCTCGGGGCCGTGAACGCCGCCGCCATGGACGTGATGGGAGCCTGCACCGGCTTCATCTACGCCCTTTCCCTTGCCGAAGGATACGTCGCCGCAGGCCGGGGAGAGACCGTTCTGGTGGTCTCCACCGAAAAGATGAGCTCGATCGTCGACTGGGAGGACCGGTCCACGTGCGTGCTCTTCGGCGACGGCGCGGGTGCGGCGGTGGTGGTGCCCTCCAACGGTTCAGGTCGCGGCGTGCTCTCCAGCCACCTCGGCTCCGACGGGAGGCTCGCCGAACTCCTCGTCCGGCCTGCCGGCGGCGCGGCCGTCCCCATCACTGCGGAGGTCCTTGACGACAAGTCCCACCTGATCAGGATGGCGGGTCGCGAGGTCTTCAAGAACGCCGTCCGCAACATGGCCGACTCCTGCAACCGCGTGCTGGACGATGCCGGGCTGAACGTCGACGACGTCGACCTGCTCGTGCCTCATCAGGCGAACAGCCGCATCATCGATGCGACCGCCAGATACGCCGGCCTGCCCATGGATCGGGTCTTCACGAACATCGAGCGCTACGGGAACATGAGTTCCGCCACGGTTCCCATCGCCATCGACGAAGCGGTCGAGCAGGGTCGAATCGTCGAGGGGTCGGTTCTGCTCACGGTCGCGTTCGGCGCGGGCCTTACCTGGGGAGCGATGGCGATCCGGTGGTGACGGTCGAACCGACCCGGGCTCTTCTATTTCCCGGCCAGGGCTCCCAGCATGTCGGCATGGCCGCGGATCTGGGTACGGCCGGCACCCGGGTCCACGACACGTTCGCCGAGGCCGACGACATTCTCGGCTTCTCCCTCTCCCGACTGATGGCCGAGGGCCCGGAGGAGGTCCTTACCGAGACGCGGAACGCCCAGCCGGCGATCCTGACTCACTCGGTCGCGGTTCACCGGGCGCTGGGCGAGAGGATCGGCGCTCCCCTCGTCGCCGCAGGCCACTCTCTCGGCGAGTACAGCGCCTACGTGGCCGCCGGGACGCTCACCTTCCGAGACGCGCTCCTCGCGGTACGCAGAAGGGGCGAACTCATGTTCGCGGCCGGAGACGCGCGCCCGGGGGCGATGGCCGCCGTTCTCGGCCTGACCCACGATGCGGTTCGCGAAACCCTGAAAGCGGTGACCGCGGGCATCTGCGTTCCGGCCAACTTCAACTCCCCGACCCAGGTCGTGATCAGCGGTGACCGCAAGGCGGTCGAGGAGGCCATGGCCGCTCTCGACGAAGCCGGCGCCCGCCGCGTGGTCCCGTTGCCGGTGTCGGGCGCGTTTCACTCGCCGCTGATGCTGCCGGCCGCCGAGGAGCTCCGAACGGAGCTCGAAGGGACCGAGTTCCAGGACCCGGCTTTCCCGGTCGTGTCCAACGTCACGGCATCTCCGATCGTCGACGGTGCGCGCGCTCGCGAGCTTCTCGCCCGTCAGTTGACCGCGCCGGTCAGATGGTCCGAGTCGGTCGAGACCATGCTCGAGGCCGGAACCCGTTCGTTCGTGGAGATCGGTCCGGGAAGAATTCTCGGAGGAATCAATCGACAGATTGCCCGACGCGTGCCGTGCGTCTCCATCGGCCGTTTCGCCGATCTGGACAAGCTCAAAGACGAGGGAGCGTGAGAATGAACGGGAGAGTCGAAGACCTGGAGGGTGAGATCGCCATCGTCACCGGTGGATCGCAAGGCATCGGACTGGCCATTTCCGAGGCCCTGGCCGAGATCGGCGCCACTGTGGCCGTGATCGCCCGCAACGGCGACAGGGCGGCGGAAGCGGCGGCCGGACTCGACGGGGAAGGGCACCTGGGCCTTTCGTGCGACGTGGCCGACGGCGCGGCGGTCAAGCGGGTGGTCGCCGAGATCGGAAAGACCCTCGGCCCGGTCGGCGTCCTGGTGAACAACGCCGGCATTACTCGCGACGGCCTCCTCGCCCGGATGAAGGACGAGGACTTCGACGAGGTCATCGGCGTCAATCTCCGCGGCGCCTTCTCCACGATCAGATCCTGCTCCAGATTCATGATGCGCAGGAGAGGCGGGGCCATCGTCAACGTCTCTTCAGTGGTCGGCATTTCGGGCAACCCCGGCCAGGCGAATTACGTGGCCTCCAAGGCGGGATTGATCGGACTGACCAAGAGCGTCGCGAAGGAGCTTGCTCCCAGAGGCGTTCGCTGCAACGCCGTGGCTCCCGGTTTCATCGACACCGCCATGACCCGATCTCTTCCCGAGGAACAGAGCGCATCTCTCCGGGACCGCATCGCTCTGGGACGTTTCGGAACCCCTCGGGACGTCGCCGAAGCGGTAAGATTCCTTGCCAGCCCCCTGTCCGGCTATATTACGGGTCAGGTACTGACCGTCGACGGCGGTATGGTGCTCTAGCATGCAACTCACATTTCTACGGGAACTGCCGGATGAGTGACTCAATCAAGAAGCGCGTTTACCGGATTATCGTGGACGAGCTCGGGGTCGAGCCGGAGAAGGTCCGCGACAGCGCCGCATTCCAGGACGACCTGGGAGCGGATTCGCTCGACACCGTCGAGCTGGTTATGGCTTTCGAGGAGGAGTTCGACCTCGACATATCGGACGAAGACGCCGACGCGCTCCAGACCGTAGGCCAGGTGGTAGGCTACCTCGAACAGACCCTTGCCGACGGGTAGCTCCTTGGCGGCAGCCGGCGGACGAAGCTCTCACGGCATTCGCGCGGCACCGCATCCGCGCCGGCTCCTCCAGCCCGCCAGAAAGTGAAACGCGTCGTCATCACCGGAATGGGCGTCGTCTCGCCCTTGGGCAACGACCTGGACACCACCTGGGCCGGCCTCGTCGCAGGTCGGAGCGGAGGCGGGCGCATCACGCGGTTTCCGGTCAACGATCAGTTCTCCTGTAGAATCGCGTGCGAGGTCAAAGGCTTCGATCCTCTGGCCCACATGGACCGGAAGGAGGCGCGCCGCTACGATACCTACACCGTCTACGGCGTGGCCGCCAGCGCCCAGGCGATAGAGCAATCCGGCGTGCAGGACGCGCTCGCCAAGCACGATCCCATCCGAGCCGGCGTCATCATGGGTTCCGGCATCGGCGGCATCGCCACGATGGAGGCGCAGCACCTGCGGCTCCACAAGAGCGGACCGCGCAAGGTCAGCCCGTTCTTCATCCCCTCGTTCATCCCCGACATGTGCGCGGGGAGCGTGGCCATGCGCTGGAACCTCCAGGGGCCCAACTACGCCACCGTCTCCGCCTGCGCGTCCGGGGCTCACGCCGTCGGCAACGCGGCGCGCTGCATCCGGCACGGCGAGGCCGACGTGATGGTGGCGGGAGGCTCCGAAGCGACCCTGACTCCGCTCGCTGTCGCCGGTTTCGCCTCCATGAAGGCGCTCTCGACCCGCAATGACGATCCCCAAGCAGCGAGCCGGCCTTTCTCTGCCGACCGAGACGGATTCGTAATGGGAGAAGGGGCGGGCGCCCTCGTCCTCGAGTCGCTCGAGCACGCCCAAGCGCGCGGCGCATCGATTCTGGGCGAGGTCGCGGGATACGGCTGCTCGGCGGACGCATTCCACATGACCGCACCTCCTCCGGACGGTTACGGAGCGGCCAGCTGCATGCGGCTGGGACTCGCCGACGCGAAGAGCCGACCGCAGGACGTCGACTACGTGAACGCGCACGGCACCTCGACTATGGCCGACAGCATCGAGACTGCCGCCATCAAGCGGGTGCTGGGCGAACACGCTTACAGGATCGTGGTGGGCTCCACCAAATCCATGACCGGGCATCTCCTGGGCGCCGCCGGGGCGGTGGAGACCATCATATGCGTCCAGGCCTGCCGCCACGGCCTCATACCGCCCACCATCAACGCCACCGAACCCGACCCGGAGTGCGACCTCGACTACGCCTTTCACGGAGCGGTCGAGCGTCCGGTGAACCTGGCCCTCTCCAATTCGTTCGGCTTCGGAGGACACAACGTCACGCTCGCCATCCGACGCTGGGACGGTTGACGGCCGTGGACGAACGGATCCCGGCGGCGCGAGCTCGCATCCTTGCCGGACGCCGTTCCCCGCAGGCGGTCGGTTGAGAGTCGGGATCGGCTACGACTCCCACCGCTTCTCCGACGAGGCTCCTCTCGTACTCGGCGGGGTGAGGGTGCCGGACCACCCCGGCCTCCTGGGACATTCGGACGGAGACGCGGTGGCCCATGCCGTGATCGACGCCGTGCTGGGTGCGGCGGGTGAAGGGAACGTGGGTGCGCACTTCCCGCCCACCGATCCGCGCTGGCGCGGATCCGACTCGATCGGGCTCCTCTCCCGCGTGGGCGAACTGCTCGCGCAGAGGGGCTGGACGGTCGTCAACGTCGATGTGGTCGTCGTTTGCGAGAGTCCCAAAGTGGGCCCTCTCGCGCCTCGGATGCGCCAACGGCTGGGCGGTGCGCTCGGAGTCTCGCCCAGCATGATCTCGGTAAAGGGCAAGAGCAACGAAGGACTGGGCTGGATCGGTGCGGGAGAGGGTCTGGCGGTCCACGCCATCGCTCTGGTAACGCGATAACGGCGTTGCCGTGGAGGAGTTCCTAGCCTGGTTCGAGGGCATTCCCGCTCCCCTGGTCTACGCCGGACTCGGCTTCGGCGCGGCGCTGGAGAACGTCGTTCCGGCAATTCCGGCCGACACCTTCGTCGCTCTGGGCGGAGTGCTGGTCTCAGCGGGTGATCTGCGCTGGCCCTGGGTCTTCGGCATCACCTGGCTGTCGAACGTCGCCTCGGCGCTGGCGGTGTATCGGCTCGGCTACGTGCGCGGTCCCGGGTTCTTCCGCACCGGCATCGGCAGGCGACTGGTCGACCGCAGCCAGCTCGCGCGCATGAGGCGGTTCTACAGCCGCCACGGCGTCGTCGCCATCTTCTTCACCCGCTTCCTCCCCGGCCTCCGAGCCGTGGTCCCGGTCTTCGCGGGCGTCAGCCGCACGCGCTGGCCCGCCGTCGCGGCTCCCATATTCGTAGCTTCCGCGATCTGGTACGGAGCACTCGTGGGCGCGGGGGTCTTTCTAGGATCCAGACTGGATCTTCTGGGCGATTTGCTGGACCGGGTGAACCTAGTCCTGGTGTTGATCGCGACGGCGGTCACGATACCGGTGGTCTTCTGGTGGTGGCGCACGCGGCGGAAGCGTCGCCAGGTGCGGGTGGGACGCCGAGAGGCAAGCGAGCAGGAGTGAGCAACTCCCATCCACGCGGCTACGCCTTCGAGTTCTTTCTCGATCACCTCGCTTTGGAGCGAGGCCTCTCCGACGCCACTCTCTCCGCCTACGAGCACGATGTCGGGAAGGCCGTCGAATTCTTCCTTTCTCGCGGAATAGGACATCCGGCCTCGGTTGCGCTTGGCGATGTCAGAGACTGGGTCACCGAACTCATCGGAGCCGGGCTGGCTCCCTCGACGATCCGTCGCGCGCAATCCGCGCTCCGCACCTACTTCGGCTTCCTCCTCGACGAGGGGGTGGTGGAGAGCGATCCCACCGAGAGGCTGGACGCGCCCAGGCTCACCTTGACCCTCCCGCACTTCCTGACCCCGGACGAAATGGAGGCCCTGCTCGCCTCGCCCGACCCCACGAGCCGGCTGTACTGGCGCGACGTGGCGATCATCGAGGTGATGTACGCCACCGGAGTCCGCGTATCGGAACTGACTCAGCTCTCGCTCTTCGATCTGCACGAGACGGAGGGCTTCCTGCGCGTGCTGGGAAAGGGATCGAAGGAGCGAATCGTGCCGCTCGGCGGACCCGCCCTGACCGCCTTGCGCCGCTACTTGCGCGAACTGCGCCCCAAGCTCGCCCGGGAAAAGACCGAACGGCGCATCTTCCTGGGAGCCAGGGGCGGTCCGCTTCGGAGGGAGATCGTCTGGCGGATGCTCAAGTCCCTTGCGGCCAGAGCCGGGATCCCGACCGCCAAGGTGCATCCCCATACTCTCCGCCATACCTTCGCCACTCATCTGATCGAGGGCGGAGCCGATCTCGTGATCGTGCAGGAGCTGCTGGGGCACGCGGACATCGGCACGACGCAGATCTACACGCACCTGGACCGCAGCCACCTCTTCGACGTCCACGACCGCTGCCACCCTCGCGCGAGGCTCGGCTGACGTGTCGTCCCGCTCTCTCGGTGCGCACCAGTTTCGCCAGAGGCTGCTCGCGGGAGATTTCCGCAGCCGCCAGGGAGCGGAAGGGCGGCCCCTACCTTCCCACGTCGTGCTCGAACCGCAGCGTCTCGATGAGCTCGGCCGGCGAGCCGGCGGCCAGGATCAGGCGCACCGCTTCGGCCAGAACAGGGTCGCGAGCCATGCGGATGTCGAGCTGAGCGCCCACTTCCTCCATGCGCAGCGCGGCGTTCATCTCGACTCGCCAACGGAGGTAGTCCCGGATCTCGGGTGCGGCCAGAAGCTCCGCGACACCACCGTCCGACCTCAGGGTCTCGATGAGCGCATCGAGCTCATCCTCTCTCAGCCCCGGGCGCTCGCCGGCCGCTTCCCGCGCCGTGGCTGCGGCCAGACCGGCCTCGGCGATGCGCACACCCAATGGCACTTCCTTCCCGTTGAAGTCGAGTATGAACTCGCGTTCGAGTTCGGTCAAGGTGTCGTCCGCGATGGAGAGGTCGGGGATCACGCCGCCTCCGTCCACCAGCACCCGCCCGGAGGGGGTCGTCACGGTCGGGAGCGAGTCCGGCTCGGGGAGCGGCAGTCCTCGCGAGTCGCGCGCGCGTTGGAGCGAACGCCCGAGCGGAGTTTGCCAGGAACCCGTCGTGAAGCGCAGCTTGCGACCGTGTGGAAGGTCCATGACGGTCTGCACCACGCCCTTGCCGAAGGAGCGCTCGCCCAGCACGAGCGCCCGGTCGTAGTCCTGGAGCGCACCCGCCAGAATTTCGGCCCCGGAGGCGGTGAAACGGTCGACCAGCACCACGATGGGCAGGTCGGGAACCATCGGCGGATAGCGGTCGCTGAAGGACTCGGACTCGGTGACCCCGGCCGAACCGCCCGGCACGCGAGTCTCCCAGCTCGCCAGGGTGCTCCCCCTGGGCAGGAAGAAGTCGGCGAGCATGAGCGACTCGTCCAGGTAGCCGCCCGGATTCCCGCGCACATCGATGATCAACCCTTCGACTCCGTCGAATTCCATTAGCGTCCGCTGCATCTCGCGCGCCGAGTTGCGCGCGACCCGGTCGAGAACGACATAGCCCACGCCGGACTCGAGCACGCCGCGCCGCACGGCGGGCACATGGACCTCGGCCCGGGTGATGGTGAAGGCGATCAGCTCGGCGTAGCCCGCACGGTTCACGCGAACCGTCACGTCGGTCCCCACCGGCCCTCGGATGGAGTCCGCTGCCATCCCGGTGGTCCAGTCCGAAGCGTCGTGTTCGTTCACGCCCACAATCTGGTCGCCGAGCAGGATGCCTGCGTCGCTGGCGGGCATGCCCGGGAAGACGGCGGTCACGGTGACCCGCTCGTTGAGCGGAGTGATCTGGAGACCGATGCCCGAGTAGTTGCCCGTGGTGGCTTCCTCCCAGACCTCGGTCTCGACCGGGGTGAGAAGCTCGGCGTAGGGGTCGTTCAGGGACGCGATCAGGCCGTCGATCGCCGCCTCCCAGAGGACCGAGTCCGAAAACTCCGACGCGTGCATGGTCGAGAGAAGCGATACCGCCTCGGCCAGCACCTCGGCGGCCGAGCCTGCGGCGGCGTTGTCGGCAGGGCGCGTCTGCGCGACGGAAGGCACGGGGGAAAAAGCGAGCAGAAGCGCGACGACGGCGAATCCTTTTAGCACGGGCATCGGGGTTGGAGTAGCTGGCCAAGCCTTCAACACCCGCAGGCGTAGCGCGTTCCGGGATATGCAGGAGGAGGTCGGATCAAGTCGTTAGACGTGGCGGAGCTCAGCAGCGGAACCCGACACGGGCCGCGCCGCACGCGGGACGGACCAACGACCGTTCGCACGAATGAACCGAGGCCGGAATTACGGGTAATGGGTCATCAACCCCACCGCGAAAGCAACCCGTTCCCTAAAGGATCCGTCACCAACATGAACGTCGGCTCCTCTCTCGGTGGTCGCCGTGCCAACCGCGTGCTTGTCGGCCTCGAGGATCCCAGAGCTCACCGCACC
>JAGWBQ010000003.1 GCA_021295815.1 Gemmatimonadota bacterium
CCACGTGTCCGATCGTTCCCACGTTCACATGAGGCTTCGTTCGCTCGAATGTCGCCTTCGCCATCTCGATGTCTCTCCTCTCTGCGGATGGGCCCCTTGGGCCTGGTTCAGGGTGTGGTGCGCTGGCGGACGACTGGCGTGGCCGCCGCCTCCGGATCAGAGCTCTGGGCGGGGATTGAACCCGCGACCTCGTCCTTACCAAGGACGCGCTCTACCACTGAGCTACCAGAGCGGATGCGCGCGGAGCGACGAGCTCGGGCCGGGCCTCCGATCCCCCTTGTCCCGGCCGCCGTAAGCGGGAGACGGGACTCGAACCCGCGACCCTCAGCTTGGAAGGCTGACGCTCTGGCCATCTGAGCTACTCCCGCAAGGTGGTGTGTCGGTGGTCTCCGGGCGGGCCGGAAGCGATAGCGCGCGTCCCCTTGCGGTGGGCCCTCCCTCAGTGGTGGGGGGAGGATTCGAACCTCCGAAGGCTGAGCCAGCAGATTTACAGTCTGCCCCGTTTGACCGCTTCGGTACCCCACCCGGGAGACCCGCCGTCCGTTCGCTGAGGGCGCCCCCGTGAAAAGGGCTAGCCGGGTAAGGTAATGTATCCGGTGCGGGGTGTAAAGAGCTGGCGAAGGGACTCGAACCCCCAACCTGCTGATTACAAATCAGCTGCTCTACCGGTTGAGCTACGCCAGCGGTGGAGGGAGCCTGGGAGAGGCAATCTAACACCCGACGAGGAGGGCGGTAGCGGCGAAAGCCGCCATCATTGTCCGTGGTGACGATCCGGAGGCGTGCCGCCATCCCGTCGATCGCGGCGGCGATCCTACCGCACCAGCTTCCAGCGCGTGCCTTCGGGTCCGTCCTCCAGCGCCACCCCGCGCTCCATGAGTTCGGCGCGGATCTCGTCGGCTCTGGCGAAGTCGCGTTCCGACCGGGCTTCGGCTCTCTCCTCGATCAGAGCCTCTATCTCCTGCGCGAGATCGGGCTCCAGCTCCTGACCGACCTTGGCGGTCTCGATGAGGCCGAGGACGGAATCGATGGAGACGAGGGTTTCCAGGGCCGCGTCGCGATCGGCGGCGGAGACGGCGTCGCTCCGGTCGAGCAGCGCGTTCGCCTGGCCCACGAAGACGAAGAGCGCCGCAAGCCCTTCGGCGGAGTTGAAGTCGTCGTCCATCGCCCGCCGGAAGGAGGTGAGAGCCTCGCCCGCCAATCGCGCCAGATCACCCGATTCCGTTTCGTCGCGGACCCGGAGCTCACGAAGTCTCCCGTCGAAATCGAGGAGGCGCTGAGTGGCCCGCTTGGAAGCCTCCAGGCCGGCCCGGGTGAAATTGAGCTCGCCGCGGTAGTGAGAGGAGATGAGGATGTGCCGAATCGACGCGGGGTCGTAGCCCTCGCCGAGCAGCGCGTGCACCGAAATGAAGTTGCCGAGCGACTTCGACATCTTCCGGCCCTCCACGAAGAGATGCTTCACGTGAAGCCAGTGGCGGACGAAGGGGCCGTCGATCGCCGCTTCCGACTGCGCGATCTCGTTCTCGTGGTGGGGGAAGACGAGATCCTCTCCCCCGAGGTGGAGGTCGACGGGGGCTCCCAGCTCGGCGATGCTCATGACGGAGCACTCCAGGTGCCAGCCCGGTCTGCCGATGCCCCACGGCGACTCCCAGGCGGCGCCGGTCGAGACGGCGGCCTCGTCGGCGGACTTCCAAAGGGCGAAGTCGCGGTCCTCCTCCTTCTCGTAATCCCCGTGAGCCACCCGAGCGCCGGCGGCCATGCCCGTAGGTGAACGAAGCCTTCCGTAGGCGGGGAAGGATTTCACCGAGAAGTAGACCGCGCCGTCATCCGCCTTGTAGGCGTGGCCTCGCTCCATGAGACGTTCGATGAAATCGATCATGCCTTCGATGTGCTCGGTCGCGCGGGGCATGGATGCCGGGGACCGCATCCCGAGGGCGCGCGCGTCGACGAAGAGGGCGTCGGCGAACCGCTGCGTGTATTCGCAGATGCTCACGCCCGCCCGATCGGCGGCCTCGATGACCTTGTCGTCGACGTCGGTCAGATTCATCACGAACCTGACCTCGTGGCCGCGCCACGCCAGGTACCTGTGGACTAGATCGAAGAAGAGAAAGGAGCGGAAGTTGCCGATGTGGGCGAAGTCGTAGACAGTGGGTCCGCAGGCGTATACGGTCACTGGCGAGCCGGTCCTGGGCTCGAAGACGACCGTGTCGCGCAGAGCCGTGTCGTAAAGGCGCAGGCCCACCGGTACTCCGACTATCGCGCCGAGGTGGCCTGTTCCGTCTCGGCCCTGATCCCGGCGAGGGCGTCGGCGGGGTCTTCGGCACCAATGACGGGGCGTCCGACAACGATAAAGTCCGCCCCGGCCTCGACGGCTTGCGCGGGAGTCGCCACCCGCATCTGGTCGTCGCTGTCTTCGCCTCCGCAACGGATTCCAGGGGTCACTAGGGCGAGGTCGCCTTTCGACATCGCCGAGATCCAGGAGGCTTCCAGCGGCGAGAGCACGACACCGCTCAGTTCCCAGTCGATGGCGATCCGGCCGAGGCGTTCGACCTCCGAACGCATCGATCTCACCGAGCTGCCGCGTACGACCTCGAGGTCGGCGAGGGAGAGCGAGGTAAGCACCGTCACGCCCAGGAGGAGAACCTTGTCTTCCGCCGCTGACCTTGCGGCCGCCACCATATGCTCGCCGCCCGTGATGTGCAGGGTGGCCATCTCCGCGCCGAGGACCGAAGCGGCGGCCACGGCTCGCTCCACGGTCTGAGGGATGTCGTGAAGCTTCAGATCCAGAAAAACCCGTTTGCCGGCGTCCACCAGCTCCCGGACCACTACCGGGCCTTCGCGGGTGAAGAGCTCGAGGCCGACCTTGTACCAGTTCTGCCGGTGGCCCAGGCGCTCCACGATGGAGAGCGCCTCGCGGCGCGAAGGGCAGTCGAGCGCGACTATTACTTCGGCCATTGTCCTCTCGAGGGTGGTGAGATGCGGGACCTACTGCCCCTGTTCAGCCGCTTAGTTCCGTCCAGGACCGCGCCCGAGGGCTCGCTCGCCACCTCCGAAGCCCGTTCACCACTCGCGCAGGAGTCCGAGGATCGGCGAAGGCCCCGGTGCAAACCTGGACCAGTGCGGCGCCGGCACGTCCGTAGCGGACCGCATCGGCGGCACGGTGGATCCCCCCCACGGCGACTACCGGAAGCCTTCCCCTGATCGCAGCGAGAGCTCGCAAGGCATGGGGTCGGAGAGGCGGGCCCGAGAGACCGCCTGCACCGCTCCCCAGGCGGAAGGCGGCGCGACGCAGCTTACCGGAGGACATCGGAAGGGTGTTGACGAGGGTCAGCGCGTCAGCACCCGCGTCTTCAGCGGCGACGGCGGAGCGAAGCGGATCCCCGAGGTCGGGCCCCAACTTTACGGCGAGCGGACGGTCCGTGGCTCGACGGCAGGCGGCCACCACTGCCGCGACCGCATCGGGATCGTGTGCGATCGTGGCATGCCCGTCGGTGAGCGCGTTCGGGCACGAGAGGTTGAGCTCGTAGCCGAGAAATCCGTCGGCGTCGTGCAACGTCGCCGCGATCCGCGCGTAGTCCGCGGCGGTCCTACCGGCGACGCTCACGAATACCTGGGGGCGCTTGAGGTTGTGCGCGATCCAGGGCAGGTGCGTCTTCCGCACCTGCGCGAGCCCCGGATTGGCGAGTCCGACCGAGTTGAGCATCCCCCGGCCGTACTCGGTGACGCGGGGCGCGGCGTTGCCTGCGCGCGGCTCCACCGTCACAGACTTGGTGACGAAGCCGCCCAGAGCCTCGACGTCGAGGGCGCGGGCCACCTCTCGCACGAATCCGCACGAGCCCGCCGCCATGAATACGGGATTCCGGAAGTCGTGTCCGAAGAGTCTGACGCCGAGATTCACCGGGTCTCCTGCGCTAACAGGCCGCCGCGAAAAGCGCACCAGCGCCGGGAGTGACGTGGCGGACGCGCACGGGGTGGCTAGGAACGAACAGCACGGCCGTTACAGGAAGAGCCACACCGAGCGCGTCCGGGGCGCCGTTCACCCGACCGAAGCCGGCGAACTTCCCGCCGCCCGCCCGAGCGCTTCCCGACACATGGATGCCTCTGAGACACATGGATACCTCTAACCGGCGCGCAAGCCGAGCATGCGCCGGTCGAGCTCCGCTTCCAGGGCTTCGAGCTCGTCCTGAGCCGGGGAGCCGGTGGCGGCGAGCAGGTAGGGATCGTCGCGCATCGTATCCAGCCGGGAGGCGAGCGACGCCGCTTCCGAGTCCGGAGTGAGAGCGAGCGCGGCGAGCAGGCTCTTGCCCGCCCACGGGCCCGCCGGGTCGAGATCGGCAAAGGCGATGAAGAGCGTTCGGGCGAGGAGGTCCGCGTCGAGCCCCTCCCGTGCCAGCTCCGCCGCGGCGAAGAGCGCAACGGGATCGCTCGCGGCTCCTTCCATCAACGAAAGAAGCCCGTCGATCTTCTCGGAAAGCTCGGCTGCGCCGGCGTGGTCGGAGGCGGGACGCAGGAAGTCTCTCAGACCGGGGAGTTCTCCGGCTTCCCGGACCTGGGTTATCCGCTCGGTGGCAATCCAGAAACGGGCTTCGCCGGCCACGTCGCTGACGATCGCGAGCTCTCCCGCCACGGAAAGGCCCACCGCCGTGTCCCCTCTCTGATACAGCAGGCGGGCGGCAGCCAGGCGAATCCGGTCCCGTTCCGCAGGGGGCCAGCCCGATCTCCGAGTCTCGACGAGCATGCGCAGCGCAGGCTCCAATGCGTCCTCCGCGGCTCCTTGCCGGAGCAGCGCTATGAAGGCCTCGCTCCGCCAGTGGGCCCCGGAGACGACGAGCATGTCTTCCGCGGCATCGAACGCCCAATCGGAGCGGCGGCGTTCGATCGCCAACGCCATCCTGATCATGGCGGCGTCGAGGGCGTATTCGGGACCGACGGCGGCGGCCGTCGTCAGGTCCCGGTCCGCCCCCTCCGTCATCCCTCGCTCAAGACGGATGCGCGCCCTTGTCAGATACCCGGTCGCAACGGCCGGACTCGGGTCGAGACGGTTCAGCGACGGTGTCAGAACTTCGAGAGCGGCGAACGAACGGCCCATCCGGGCGAGCGCCCGCGCACGGTAAACGGTGGCCTCCAAGGCCATCTCCTCATGACCGGCCGCGCGGGCGATCTCCGACGACGCCGCCAAGAACGCCTCGGCCCGGGCCGCCTTCCCGAGTTCCAAGGCGGCGCGTCCGCCGATGAACAGGGCCTCGGCGGCCCACTCGCCTCCGGGATCCTTGCGGTATCCGGCGGCGGCCTTACGCAACGCAGCTTCGTAGAGCGCCTCCGCGCTCGCGTCGAAACCGCCGCGGCGGAGAGCTTCGGCCCGGGACAGCTCGCGTTCGGCGTTGTAAATGGAGTTGTAGTAGACACAGCCGGAAAACGGGAGGAGCAAGACGAAAGCCGTCGGAAGGAGGGTGCGCGTCCTCACCGCCCCGGTCCGCCCCTGTCGACCTCCTTCAAGCTCGGTGAGCCGGGCGGATAACGGCCGAAGAACGAGATCACCGCCCTCGCCACCGCCGCGGCAGCCTCCTCCTGGAACTCGGGCTGGACGAGGACGAGCGCCTCGTCGGCATTCGAGAGATAGCCGACCTCCACCAGCACCGACGGCATCAGGGCGTTGGTCAGCACCGCGAGGACTCCCTGGCGCACCCCGCGATCCGGACCGGGATGGAAGCTGCCCATCTCCTCCTGCACTAGCTCGGCCAGGAGCGACGACCAGTTTTCCAGGCCGTGGGCTCGCAGGTCACGCAGAATGTGGTCGATCTCGGGCATCGCCTGCGGGTCGAACTCCTGACCGCGAATCGCGAGAGGGGCGTTCTCGATGGCGGTGAGGCGCGCCTCGTGATCGGTCCGCGATTCGGCGAGGAAGTAGGTCTCGAACCCTCGGAGGGACCGAACCGAGGGAAGCGAGTTGGCGTGCAGCGAGACGAAGATGCCCGGACGATCCCCTTTCCACCCCGTGGCCAGCTCGCCGCGTTCCCAGATGGGGACGAAGCGGTCGGTCGAGCGGGTCATCCGAACCTCGACCCGGCCGTCCTCCTCGAGGATGCGGGCCAGTTCCCGGCCGACCGCGAGCGCGATGTCCTTCTCGCGAACGCCGCCGAGTCCGAGCGCACCCGGGTCGCCACCGCCGTGTCCGGGGTCGATGATGACGACCGGGGGACCCTCGAGCTCGGTGGGGGAAAGGCCCGGGCGGCCGCCGTCCGGGGCTCCGCCGCTTCCCGCGCCACCTGCGGACGGCACCGCCTCGACGACTGCGGCTCTTCCGGGCGATACGCCTGCGCCGGCTCGATTCTCCTGAGACCGGGGGCTCTCTGCGGCGACGCCGCCCCAGCTCTGCGGAGTCGTCGCTTCGAGGGTCAGCGTGGCGGCCTCGAAATCGTAGTAGGCGCCGAGACGTTCGACGAGTACCTCGGAAACCAGTTGCAGAGGCACCCAGGCCTCGTCGGGTGTCGAAAAGGGAGCGTCGGTGAGGTGAACGACATCGTCGTTCCATTTGAGGAAAGGCGATCCGAAGTCGAGCGCGACCAGGGTGCCGTCGGGACCCTCGAGCGTCACCCCTCCCTGGAACCCGGTCGCGCTCCATCCCAACGTCGTGAAGGTCGAGAGCGGCACCGCTGTCGGTCCGGTCCGGAACGAAATGGGCACCTGGCTTCCGGTCCCGTCGACGAATTCGATGCGAAGCTCGACCTCCTGGGTCGCCGCTTGGGGAGGCACGGCGAAGGCGAGCGCCAGAAGCAACGCGATCAGCAGGCGACCTCTCCCAAGCCTGCCGGACCCGACGAGACCGCTCGCCGGGCGGCTCATCCGGACCTCATCGCACGCCTGGCCTCGCGATCCTGCTCGCGTCGCCTGATGACCTCCCGCTTGTCGTGGAGCTTCCTTCCACGCGCCACGCCGAGCTCCAGCTTGACTCTACCGCGGACGAAATAGACCGAGAGCGGCACCAGGGTCAGGCCCTTCTCCTCCACGGCGGTCGCCAGACCCCGTATCTCGCGCTGATGGGCCAGTAGTCGACGGGACCTGACCGGATCGACGTTCTGCTCCCCCGCTTCCTTGTACGGACTGACGTGCAGGGAGTGGAGCCAGAGCTCGCCTGCGCGGACCGACGCGTACGCGTCGTTAAAGGAGAGCCTTGCGGCGCGAATCGACTTGACCTCGGGCCCGCGCAGCTCGATGCCGACCTCAAGGGTGTCGATGATCTCGAACTCGTGGCGCGCCTTGCGATTGCGGGCGACGAGCTTCCGGCCGTCCGGGCTCATCAGAAGATGAGGACGGGTGTGCCGACCTCCACCAGGTGCATCAGCGAGCGAGCGGACTCGTTGGTGAGACGGATGCACCCGTGCGAAACGCGCCGCGCCTCCGGATCCGCGTTCATGATGAGCTCCGGCCTTCCCGTCCCGTGGATGGCGATGCCGTCGCCCAGATAGATGGCGGTGTTGCCCATCACCCCCGCCATGATCCTGACGGGCGAGTCCTTGGGTGGCACCGGCCGACCGTTTTCCACGAAGTGCCAGTCCGGCGCCTTCCAGAGCGGATCGCGTTCCATCCTCTTGATGTGGAAGAGGCCTCGCGGCGTGGAGAAATCCCAATCCCACTCCTCGGACGAGAGCTGGAAGCCGTTTCCGGTACCCGCCGGAGCGCTCCAGATGGATTTGCTCCCGTCGAAGAGGTAGACGCGGTTTTCGCGGAGGTGCACGACCACGTAGGGAGAATCCTGGTCGAGGAGAGGGCGGTCGAGCTCCACCGAGAACTCGGACCTGGAAGCGTAGTAGCTCGCCGCAGTGGGCGAAGTGGAGTCGAATTGGGCGTGGAGATCCGCCGTGCTCCCGACCGCGATCGCTAGGGCGAAACCGACATGCAGGTTCGAGAGGCGATGCCGAAGGAGGCAAGGAGCGGAGTCCATCTCGAGTGACCGGAGTCTAAGCGGGCTCGACCGCCTTCTCCCCGCCAGCCGCGGATTCGTCACCGGCGGTTCCGTCGTTCGCCTGCCCTTCGGCCACTCGCTCGGCCTGGCGCGCGGCTTCCACACCCGCCTTGTAGGCTTCCTTGGACGCGGAAAGCCGTTCCTCCAGGTCCCGGCGAGCATCGGTGGCGGCCCTGCGACCGGCGTCGACCGCGTCCTTGACCGACCCCAATCTTTCGCGGGCGCCTTCTCGGGCCGCTTCGATCCCTTCGCCCAGGTGGCGTTGCGCGTCCCGGACGGTGGTTCCCGCCGCAACTCGCAGTTTCTTGGCGCCTTCACGTATGCTCTTCTGGGTTTCCACCCCGGACTGAGGAGCGAGCAGGAGGGCGACGCCGGCACCGATCACGGCCCCGACCAGAAAGGCTGCCAGATGGGATCCGGCATCCTCGCGCTCCACCAGAACCACTTGCTTTCGTTCGTTGCCCGACATGTCTTCATCCATGGATTAAAGTGCTTCCGTCCGGGGACTCGCTTCCCCCTCAATTAAAGTAACAGCCTCGATCAGTTCCATTCCGAGCAGTTTCACCTGCCAGCGTCGCACGCTCTCGACCGCCGCGAGTTCCTCCATGGATTCCGGCATCCGCCGCACGATGTCGGCGATGGCGGCGTTGGAGAGCAGCTTGCCCGGACTCAGGCCGAGCTCGTCGGCTCTCCGGTTGCGGAGAACCCTGGCCTGCTGGAAGGCCGGCTCGAGATCGGGGCGCACACGCACGGATCCTCGGCGAGGCATCTTGTCGAGCGGGGCGATCTCGCGCTCCGGAATTCCTTCCGTCTCCCCGAGCCGCTGAATCAGGTCGTCGCCCGCGTATCTGGCCAGAGCTCGCGGAAATCCTCGGACGCGCTGGAGTTCGGCTTGGGATTCCGGCCGTCGAAGGGCCACCTCGAGCAGCGCCTTGTCACCGATCACACGGAACGGGGCGGCATCCCTGCGTCTGGCGATCCAGTCCCGCCAGTCGAGTGCGACACGCAGCGCCTCGAGTTCCCGCGGGGAGAGGTGGAAGGCCCCCTTGACCCTGGCGGCGAGCTCGTAGTCGGCAGGTTCCACCCAGCCGTCTGCTGCCGAGACGAGCGCCTCGCACTCTTCACGGAACCAGGTTTCGCGCTCCAGCTCGTCGAGTTCGGAGAGAAGAGCGTCGGCCAGATCGAAGAGGTGGCGGGTGTCGCTGGCGGCGTACCTGAGCATCGCCTCCGGGAGGGGGCGCACCGCCCAATCCGCCCGCTGATATTCCTTGGGCAGAACGAAGCCGAGCCGTGACTCCACGAGCGAACCGAGGCCGGTGCCGTTCACCCCGAGCAGCTCGGCTGCGATATGGGTGTCGAAAAGAGATCGCACCGCGATGTCCCAGTCGCGCTTGAGCAGTCGGAGATCGTGCGAAGCGCCGTGCATCACGACCTCGGTGGCGGGGTCCTCGAGCATCGGGCGGAGCAGCTCCCCGACGTCGAAGGCGAAAGGGTCGAGTACGAAGTCCGCTTCGTCCACGGTCACCTGCGCAAGGCAGATCCGGTCCGAATAACGGTGGTAGCCGGCGGCCTCGAGGTCGAGGGCGACTCGGTCCGCCGAACGGAGCCGGCCGGCGATCGTCGCGCCCGCCTCCTCGCTGTCGATCATGTGGAAGGCCACAGTCAGTCGACGCCTCTTGAATTCCCGGCCACCCGACCGCAATCCGGGAAAGGGATCGGCGGCGGCGCTACATGAAGAGGTCGCATCATGGGGTGAACATAATCATACCTGAGGCCCGCACTACCTCCGTAAACTTCACGGTCTGTCGACCACCGTCCCCGAAGCGTCTTGCACTATCCGCCGTCATCCGCGAAAGTTGGGTTGGGCGCGATCATGGTCCTTCGCCCGCCTTCCTTCGCTTAGTGGGCGGCTTTCGCCGCCTACTCCCATCCGCCAATCCCGTCATGAGAACCCGCCAGCTTGTCACGCTGCTTTCCTCCGTCGCGTTCGTCCCTGCCTGCCAGACCGCCGACGAGCACCCTCTTCCGGAAGAGATCGCTCGTCCCGCCGGGACCGAGTTCGAAGGTCCGGCGTTCGAGTTCGAAGAGGTGGTGCAGGGTGTCTATCACGCTCGTGGAACCGGGGAACTTGCGGTGGGTTCGCACGGAGCGGTGATCGTCAACGAGGACGACGTGCTTCTGGTCGAGTCGCACATCTCTCCGGCGGCCGCATGGGCGGTCGTGGAGGAGATCGAGGCGCTGACCGATAAGCCGGTAAGGTTCGTGGTCAACACGCACTTCCATTTCGATCACGCCCACGGCAATGGGATCTATCCTCCCGAGGTCCAGGTGATCGGCCACGAAGTCACCCGCGAAATGATCGAGAGCGGGGCTTCGATGGGTCGCTCCTACCAGTTGTTTCTGGGAGGCCTTCCCGACCAGGTGGCGGCGCTGGAAGAACGGGTGGCGACAGCCGAAGACGAGGAGGAGCGCACCGAACTCCAGGGCCGGCTCGATTACGCCCGCAACTATCTGGAGGGGCAGCGAGACCTCGTGCCGAACGGTCCGAACGCGACCCTCTCCGAGCGAATGACCCTCCACCGCGGCGAGCGCGAGATCCAGCTGCTCTTCTTCGGCCGCGGGCATACCGGCGGAGACGTCGTGGTCTACCTGCCGAGGGAACGGGTGCTCGTAACCGGTGATCTGCTCGTACCCGGTCTGCCCTTCATGGGCGACGGCTTCATCGCGGAGTGGGACGACACGCTTGAACGGCTCAAGGCGCTTGATTTCGACTGGATCCTCCCGGGCCACGGCAACCCCTTCCGCGACAAGGAACGGATTTCCTACCTGCAGGAGTACATGCGCGACCTCCAGGCGCAGGCCGAGGCCCTCCACGCCGAAGGACTCACCTACGAGGAGGCGGCGGCGCGAATCGACATGTCGAGCCACGGCGAACGCTACCCCCAGATCGCGGGAACGGGCGTGCCGGCCGTGACCGTTCAGCGAATCTTCGAGCTGCTGGAAAGCGGAGGCTGACTCTCGTTCGATGGCCGGCTCCGGCGTTCGGACGCCCTCGCCGGTTGCGACGGTCCGGCGCCCGTGCGACATTCGGAGCGGCCGACCGGTGAGGGCGCACTCTTCCGCCGTCCGCTGAACGACCCCACGTCCGCATCGACCCCCTGACGCCGGAGAATCGAGTGCTGAGGACCAAGATCGTGTGCACGCTCGGTCCCGCCACCCAGGATCCCGACGTAGTGCTGGGCATGGCAAAGCGCGGAATGAACGTAGCGCGCATCAACATGTCGCACGGTTCCTACGAGGCTCACACCGCCGCGGTCAAGGCTGTGCGCGAGGCCTCGCAGGAGGTGGACAGACCGATCGCCGTCATGGCGGACCTGCAAGGTCCCAAGATCCGCGTCGGCTCTCTTTCCAGCACCATTCACGTCGGCTACGGCGAGGAAGTGGTGCTGGCCCACACCAGGTACGCACGGCCGGGCGACCTCCCGGTCACCTACGAGCCCCTCGCTCGCGACACCTCCAAGGGCGACATCGTCTTCATCGACGACGGTCGCATCGAGCTTCGCCGTACCGACGACGACCCGGAGCGCGCGCGCTTCGAGGTCGTCTACGGCGGCCCGATCCGATCGAACAAGGGCATCAACCTGCCCACCGCCGAGCTTAGCACGCCTTCCCTTACCGAAAAGGATCTGGCGGACCTCGATTTCGCCCTCGGTCTCGGCATCGAGTGCATCGCTCTATCCTTCGTGCGCGACGTTCAGGACGTGATCGATCTGAAGGACCGCGTCAGCGGACAGTCTCTCGTGGTATCGAAGATCGAGAAGGTGATGGCCATCCATCAAATCGAGGCCATCCTGACCGAGACCGACATGGCGATGATCGCTCGCGGAGATCTCGGCGTCGAACTGCCCTTCGAACGCGTTCCTCTGGTCCAGAAGCGCATCATCCAACTCGCCAACTACTACGCCCGTCCGGTAATCACCGCGACACAGATGCTCGAGTCGATGCTGGTGGCGCAACGTCCGACTCGTGCCGAGGCATCCGACGTCGCGAACGCCATCCTCGACGGGACCGACGCCGTCATGCTCTCCGGCGAAACCGCAGTGGGAACCCATCCCCTTACCGCGCTCGACGCTCTCATCCGGATCGGAACCGAGATCGAGCGGAGCGGCTTTCTCGTGCGTGGCCCCCGTTACCTCCATGCGCGGGGCATCCAGGCGCGCGGCGGCGCCTCCTCTCGCGAACACGCGGTGGCCAAGTCGACTGTCGACGCCGTCAGACGGGTGGGGGCTCCGGCGATCATCGTCCTAACGCGATCAGGCTCCTCGGCCAGGTTGGTATCGTCCTACCGTCCCTCGGTTCCGATCTTCGCGGTGACCCCGGACCGATACACCCACCGCCAGCTCGCGGCGGTCTGGGGCGTGCGCCCGGTCCTCGCGTCCCGCCACCAGTCGAACTACCAGAGCCAGCGGGAGTGCGGTCGGAACGCGGTCCTCGAAAGCGGCATCGGCGAACCCGGCGCTCCCGTGCCCGTGACGGCCGGCATCCCCTTCGACCAGAGCGGATCGACCAACATGATGCGGCTCGAGACGCTGTGAGCCCTTCCGGGCCGATCGGACGTAACGCGTGAAGCTGACCTTTCTCGGAACCGGCACCTCCTTCGGCGTTCCGGTAATCGGATGCGATTGCGACACCTGCGCGTCGCCCGATCCGCGCGACCGACGCACGCGCCACGCGGCTATCGTGGAGGCAGGAGGCAGGAGCCTGCTCGTCGACACGCCTCCCGAACTTCGGATCCAGCTGCTGCGGGCGGGTGTCACAAACCTCGACGCCGTGTGGTACACCCACACTCACGCCGATCACATCCACGGCATCGACGACCTCAGGGTGTTTCAGAAGAAAGGGCCGGTGCGTGTCTTCATATCCGCCGAGCACAAGAGGCGGGTGGTGTCGAGTTTTCCCTACATTTTCGGAGCCGACGCCCACGCCGGGCCGAGGAGCACCATCCCCAAGATCGATCTGCGCATCTTCGATGGAACGGAGCCCCTGCGCCTGCTCGGACACCAGGCGACTCCCCTTCGGGTTCCGCACGGCCGGGGACGCAGCTACGGCCTGCGCATCGGACCCCTCGGATACGTGACCGACGCCAAGTCGCTCCCCGACCGCACTCTAAGGGCGCTCGAGGGCGTGCGCGTTCTCGTGCTCAACGCGCTCTGGTTCGGCGACCCGCACCCGGCCCACTTCTCCGTCGAGGAAGCCGTGGAGGCGGCCAGGCAGGTGGGGGCCGAGCGAACCTACCTGACTCACCTGACTCACCGCGTCTCCCAGAAGGAGCTCGACCAACGGCTACCGGACGGATTCTTCGCGGCCTATGACGGACTCACGATCGAGGTTCCGTCGGCACCTTCCGAAGAACGGAACAGCCGATGACCGACGCCGGGCGCAACGCCGAAATCGCGCCGGAAGAGCTTCTCCGGCTCGATCTCGCGAACCTGCCAGTCCCGATCCGAAGACCGGACGGGTCGGACGGTCGGACTGCGGAAAGGCCTGAGGACGACTTCCGGGCCGCGCTGACCGGCATCGGGCGCCGACGCGCGGAAGGGGAACTGGCATTCCTGGATCTCGTTCACGACCGCGACCTGGTCGAGGAGGTGAAGCGAACGGCGGACCGGCGAAGCTACGAGGACGTGATCGTGTTCGGCATCGGTGGCTCCGCACTCGGAACCAGGGCCCTTCGCGACGCCATCCTGGGACCGGCTTGGAACGCTGACGCGCGCAACCGGCGCGGCCTGCCGAGGCTGCACGTCGTGGACAACCCGGATCCCGACACCGTCGGCTCCCTGCTCGCCCGCGTGGATCCGGCGAAGACTCTCTACAACGTGGTCTCCAAGTCGGGACGAACCACCGAGACCTTGGCACTTTACCTGACCGCCACGGAATCGATCGCCAGGGCGCTCGGCAGCCGAGCGACGGCCGATCGCCTCGTCTTCACGACCTCCCCGGACAGCGGCCCGCTGCGCCGGATCGCCCGGGACGAGGGGATCGCCACGTTCTCGATACCCACCGGGGTCGGCGGGCGCTTCTCGGCACTGTCGGCGGTAGGGATCCTCCCTCTGGCGCTGGCGGGCGCCGACATCGACGCCCTGCTCGACGGGGCCGCGCAGATGGCCGAGCGTTGCCGCAAGACTTCGCTGAAAAGAAACCCCGCAGGCAGGCTCGCCGTCTCTCTCGTGCGGGCCGAGCGCATCAGCGGCCGGCGGATCGTCGTCTTCATGCCCTACGGCGACCGGCTGACCGCATGCGGACGTTTCTTCCAACAGCTCTGGGCGGAGAGTCTGGGCAAGCGGCCCGACCGGGGGCCTACGCCGCTCGCCGCATCGGGTCCGGCCGATCAGCACTCCCTCCTTCAGCTTCTGGCGGACGGTCCCGCCGACAAGGTGGTGGTCTTCCTCGAAGCGGGGGGAAAGGCGAAGCCGCTCCAGGTCCCGGACCGGCATGTCGGCATCCCGGAGCTGGCACGGCTCGCCGGGCGTTCGCTTCACGACATTCTCGCCATCGAGCGCCGCGCGACCGCCCAGGCTCTGGCTCGAAGCGGATGCCCGAACGCGACCGTCGCCCTGGCCGCGCCCGACGAGCGTTCGCTCGGCGCCTTCCTCATGCTCGTGCAGCTGGCGACGGTGATGGCTGCGGAACTCTACGGCGTGGACCCCTTCGGCCAGCCGGGGGTGGAGGGGACGAAGGCGCTGGTGGCGAGGTATCTGGAAGGGTAGTCGGCAGGCCTCGACAGCGGACGCCTCCCAGTACCCAGGGGTGAAGGAAATGAGCGCCGCACTTCTCGTATACGGAAGGGTGGACATCCCATGTATTCGCGGTGCCGCCACTCGCACACCTACCCAGGAGCATACGCCCTCCATGCACCTCCGTAACGTCTCCACCCGGCATCCTCGACACCACTCGCGGGCGTTGGCCGGGACCCTCGCGATCCTGTCGGGCACCGCAGCCTGCGAAGGCGAGGTCACCCAGCCGCCGCCGGTGCTGGCCGAGGGAGAGATCACCGTCGACGCCTCCGCGAACTCCTTCGTCCATCTCGACTTCGACGAAGGGGTGGCCGTCGTCACGCCGAGCGACCCTGTCACGTCCACCGACTGGCATATGGCCTTGCGGCGCTTCTCCATCCGGCTGAACGGCGGTGTGGCCGGTCCCGGTTCGGTGGTGGGGCACAACCTGGGCGACAACTCGAGCCTCTCGGCCGAGGAGGTGGCGGCGCTCACACCGGCAGACGGAGAGGCGGCGTTCGCGGCGGTGACCGACGCCCACATTCCCTCCTCTTCCGCATTCGTCGAGGAAGGACTCGTCCCCGATCCCGGAGGGAGGTGGTTTCGCTACGACCCGATCAGTGGCACGCTCGTGGCGAACCCGGGCGCGGCGTGGAAGGTGCGCGAGGCCTCGGGACGCGGATTCGCGGTCTTTCGGGTGGTCTCGTTGGAGATGGAGGGTCAGCGTCCGGTAGGCGTCACCGTCGAGTACCGCAGGCACGGCCCTAACGGTTCTCTCGGGGAGGCGCGCACGGTGGCCGGGGACCTCGGACAAGGCCCCGTCTTTCTCAGCCTCGCCGAAGCGGCGGTCGCGAATCCGGCCGGCTGCGGCTGGGACCTGGGGCTGACCCCGGACCTCACCATCGTCTTCAACGCCGACTGCGGATCGGGCACCTTCCCACTTGATATCACCGACGACTTCGACACTCTCTCCGAGGCCGGCGACGCTCCGGACTACGCGGGTTTCCTTTCCATCGTCGCGGGCGCGTTCCCCGCTACCGTGGACGACGCCGGAGGTGTCTTCTGGTACGACATCCGGGAGAACCGTCGCATGTGGCCGACCTACAACGTCTTCCTCGTCCAGGTCGAGCAAAGGGTCTACAAGATGCAGGTCACCGGCTACTACGACGCTTCCGGAGTATCGGGCCACGTCACGATCAGGTACCGGCAGCTGAGGTGATGCGCCGCTTGACGCTCCTGTGCGTCGGCGTCCTGCTCGCACACCCGGCTTCCGGCCAGGACCCGGGGCTCGTCTTCGACGCGGAGTCGGGCGAACCCGTTCCCGGAGCGGCGGTCGAGTGGATTCCCGGCGAGGAGGAGGACCTCCCTCTCGGCTCTGCTCTGCTGACCGACGCCGACGGTCGCTTTCGGCCCGCCGCAGGGTGGCGTTCGGGTTCGTTGACGGTCTCCGCGCTCGGGTACCGGACCCGCTCGATCACCGGAATCGAGGCCGACGGGCTGGGCTGGCGGATCTCGCTCGAGCCCGAACCCGTGTTGCTCGAGGAGATCGTGGTCACGGTCGGGGCACGCGCCCGGGCACGCTCAGAGGTGGCGGTCCCGGTCCGCACGCTCGCTACGGGTGAAATCAAGGCTGCGGGCGCACCTTCGGTGGACCGGCTGCTTGCCAAGCTGCCCGGCCTCGAGTCGTTCTCCACGCCACCTACCGGAACCGGGATCAGGATACGGGGAATCGGCGGCGCGCGGGTGCTGGTGCTCATCGACGGCCGACCGGCCCCAGGGGCGTTGATCGAAAAGCGCGATCTCGGCCGCTTGACGCTTGCGGGGGTGGAGAGAGTGGAATTGGTCAAGGGACCTCTCTCCTCCCTTTACGGTTCCGACGCTCTGGGAGGCGTCGTCAACGTCATTTCCCGGGATCCCGATCCGGGCTTCAGGGTGGGCGCTCGTGCTCTGACCGGGACGACCGGGAGGCGGGAGGCCGAGGTGACCACGAGCGGAGGCGGAAGTATCCGGTACCGGGCGATCGGCTCGGTTCGGGCGGAAGACGAGGTGCCGGGGCTCGCGCTCGCACCCGGGGAAGGGTTCGCCCGGGTGTGGGATCTTCGTTCGGAGCTGCGCTACCGCGCGGGCGAGATATGGGATTTCCGTGCCGGATTGGACCTGTTGCGCGAGCGGCAGCGCTGGCCGGTGGGCGGCGGCTTTTCGGGCTTCAACGACAACATGGGCTCCTCGGGATGGGTGGAGGCTCGCGGGGCGGTCGGACGGGGAGAGCTGACGCTGGCCTCGTTCACCCAGGGATACGAGCACCTCTACCGCAGCGCTCGGGGCGACCTGCCGCTGGCAAGTTCCGACGCCGAGCCTCAGCGCGAGCGCGAAACCCGGATGACCGTCTCCTACTCGGTCGCTCTCGGCGATCATGAAATCGACATAGGCATCGAGGGTTCGCGGAGAACGATCGAATCCCCCGACAAGCTGGTCAAGGAGAGGGTCGGGGACGGGCAGACGGCTCTCTTCGCGCAGGACGCCTGGAGAGTGGGAAACGCGACCGTCACCGGCGGGGCCCGACTAGGCTGGAACAGTCGGTGGGGGTCGAACCTCTCGCCTTCGCTCGGGCTGGTCCTGCCCGCCGACGAGAACCTCCGCTTCCGGGCGAGCTGGGCGCGGGGCTTCCGGGCCCCATCCTTCAAGGAACTTACCTGGCAGTTCGTCAACCTGGCCGGCGGATACGTCCTCCGGGGATCGTCGGATCTGCGCCCGGAGCGCTCCTGGAACTTCTCCGGGGGTGCGGAATGGCAGCCGAACTCGGGCGTGCGCATCGAATCGGAACTGTTTTGGAACCAGGTCGACGATCTCGTCGAGAACAGCTTCGTGGGAAACGCGGCGAGCGGACTGCTCATCTACTCGCCGGTCAACATCTCCGAGGTGACGACGCGGGGCGCCGAAGTCAACCTCCTGGCCCACTCCCGGATCGGCCTGTTCAGGGCGGGCTACGCCTACCTCGACGCCCGGTCCCGCAGCTCGGGCCGGCCGCTCGACCGCCGTCCCAGCCACTCGGCGCGGTTGCAGGGCACCTGGGTTATCGATCCGTCGGTCCGAATCGACGCCACCGGCCATCTCACGGGAGACGCGCCCGTGCTAGGGCTGTCCTCGGAGGGATCGAGCGAGCGGATCGCGACTCAGGAACGGCTCACGGCCTTCGACCTTCGGATTTCACTGACGCCCGGTCCGAATCTCGAGCTCAGCTTCGGTGTCGACAATCTATTCGACGCCAGACCGGAGGGCTGGCTGGTCCCGGTGGAACGGAGGTTTCGGGTCGGCCTCGAAGCGAGAGAGCTCTTCGCTCGCCGTTAGCGGTCGTCCGCCGGTCCGCGACGCGCTCCTCCGGCTAGCCGCGTTCCTCCTTCGTCTTGCACGTGATGCAGTACCGGGCGTGCGGCAGCGCCTCCAGCCTCGGATAGCCGACCTCTTTCCCGCAAGTGTGGCAGAGACCGAAGGTGTTCGGGCTCTCGCGCAGCCTGCGCAACGCGCCTTCGAGGCGGTAGAGGTAGCGCCCTTCCTTGGTCGCCATGACCGCCGCCTTCTCCCGCTCCATGGCCTCGGTTCCCTGGTCCGCCATGTGATCGGTGTAGGTGGTCAGATCCGAATCGCCGGATTCGCGGTCGAGGCGGGCCGCCTGGTCGAAGAGTCCCAGCGCCCGCATCGCACGGGCCTGCTCGCCCAACAGCAGGTCCTTGATTGCGGCAAGCTGTTCCGGGGAGAGGGCCGAGGTGCTCATATTCGAAGCGGATGCTGGGCGGAGGAATGTGCTCGTGTGGGTGGCCGGCCGGCGGGACAGCCCGAAATCTAACCTTGCCGTCGCAGCGGGGCTACCACTCGATGCTTCCTTTCTTCGAGGTGTCGATCTCTTCGCCGCCTCCGTCACCCAGGAGAACGTCCTCTATCTGACCGTAAAGGAAGTCGCGGGACTTGCGGTCCCGAGGGTCCAGCCCGTAGTGGTTGATGAGCAGGGTCTGATGCTCGAGCCATTCCTGCCAGCAGAGATGGCAGATCGAGCCCAGAATTCGGTCGCCGAGCTCGCTCCGGAAGGGCGGCTTGGGCAGCGCCGGATTTTCGGCGTTGCAGCGCCTGCACTCCACGCTGGCGGGCATCGGCGGCTACCTCAGAACCGCCTCGGCATGGCCGAGAGCGAACTCGAGAGCGTCCTGCGAGATGTTCAGGGGTGGCGCGAAGCGGATCACCTGCTGGTGAGTCTCCTTGGCCAAGACGCCCCGGTGCTGGAGGGCCTCGCAGAAGGGACGCGCCGTACCGCTCGACTCCTTGATGACGACGCCGATCATGAGTCCCCGGCCCCGGACCTCCTCGACGTGGGGCGAATCGATGGCTCTCAGCCGGTCCATGAACCAGTTGCCCAGGGCGTCGGAGCGTTCCGCCAGGTTTTCGTCGATTATGACCCGCAGGGAAGCGTCGGCGACGGCTGCCCCGAGCGGATTGCCTCCGAAGGTGGAGCCGTGGTCGCCGGGTCGGAAGACATCCATGAATTCGACGTCGGCGATCGCGGCCGACACCGGATAGACTCCGCCCCCAAGGGCCTTGCCCACGATGAGAACGTCGGGACGCACGTCCTCCCAGTCGCAGCAGAACATCCTACCGGTTCGCCCGAGGCCGGTCTGAATCTCGTCTGCCATGAACGCCACGTTGTGTCGGGTGCAGAGCGCTCGCGCCCGGGAGAGGTACCCGGCCGGAGGCACGACCACGCCGCCCTCCCCCTGGAGAGGTTCCACGAGGAAGCCGACCGTGTTCGGGGTGATGGCGCGCTCCAGAGCGTCTATGTCGCCGTAGGTCACCTCCCTGAAACCGGGCGTGAAGGGACCGAAACCGGCGCGGTACTCCTCCTCCGAGGAGAAGCCCACGATCGTCGTGGTACGACCGTGGAAATTGTTCGAACAGACGATGATCTCAGCCCGGTCCGCCTCGACTCCCTTGACCTGGTACCCCCACTTGCGCACCATCTTGATCGCCGTCTCCACGGCCTCGGCGCCCGTGTTCATCGGCAACGAACGCTGGAAGCCGGTGACCTCGCAGAGCAGCTTGAGGAACGGGCCCATCCGGTCGTTGTGGAAAGCGCGCGAAGTGATGGTGAGCTCGTCGAGCTGGTCGCGAGCCGCCGCGACGATCCTCGGATGCAGGTGACCCTGGTTCAGCGCGGAATAGGCGCTGAGCATGTCGAGGTATCGGTTGCCGTCGACGTCCCAGACCCACGAGCCTTCGCCGCGCTCGATGACGACCGGCAGAGGATGGTAGTTGTGCGCGCTGAAGCGGTCCACCTCGGCGAGAAAACCCGCGGTGCGCGAGGCGGGACGTGCGGAAGTGGCGGCGGACGGGGCGGCGGCGGTGGTCATCGGGCTGCGCTGGTGGCGGGAACGTCACCCGGGCGGAAGCCGGGTCTCTCCGAACGGAACGGTGAGGGGCGAAATGTCGTAGGGCGCCGCTGGAAGGTCAAGCCTCCCGTTGAATTTTTGTGCCCTACGTCGGGGGCTAGCCGGTTAGTCCCGTTCATCCGCGGTTTGGAGCGTGTGGAGCGCTCCGTCGTTCACGCCTTCCGTCCAGGATCGGACGTCGCCGTCGACCTCCCCCCCGCGCTTACCGCCGGCCTCTCGCTCTCGTCCACTTCCAGCCTGAAGATGTCGGGACGTCCGTAGTGGCCGGTGGCGTCGAAGTCGAACTTGGAGCGAGCCACGGCCGTCATGTCGATCTCGGCGGTCAGAATGCCTTCCTCGTCCCAGAGCGGGCCGGCGATCAGCTCGCCCAATGGACCGTAGATGGCCGAGCCACCGCGGCAGAGAACCTCGGGCCAGCCCTCGAGCTCCTCGGCGGTCTCCAGATCGTCCGGGTACATCTCCTTGGTCACGTACTGGTTGCTTCCCAGGACGAAGCAGCGGCCTTCGAGCGCTATGTGCCTGAGGGTGGCCTGCCAGCGTTCCCGGGAGTCCGCCGTGGGCGCCAGGTAGAGCTCCACGCCCTTGCCGTACATCGCCATGCGAGCGAGCGGCATGTAGTTCTCCCAACAGATCAGCCCGCCCGCCCTGCCGAACGGAGCGTCGAAGGTGGTGAGCGTGCTGCCGTCCCCCTCTCCCCAGACGAGTCTCTCCGCGGCGGTGGGCTTTAGCTTGCGGTGCTTGCCCAGCAACGATCCGTCCGGGCCGAAGTACAGGAGGGTGCAGAAGAGCGTCCCTCGCCCGTGATCGCTGTCGCGTTCGATCACCCCCACCGCCAGATACGCCCCGGCGCCCGCAGCCACCTCGCCCAGGCGAGCGGTCTCGGGGCCGGGCACGGCGATCGCCGAAGCGTGGTAGCGGCCGAACATGCGCCTGCCCGCCTCGGTGCGCCCCCCCACCGAGGTGCCGAAGCGGAGCCCCCACGGATAACCTCCGACGAAGGCTTCGGGGAAGAGCACGAGCTCGGCACCCTCCGAAGCGGCCTTGGCGGTCAGACGAGAGACGCTGTCGAGCGCTCCAGGCGTGTCGAAAGGCGCGGCCGCGGCCTGCACCACGGATACCTGGGTCCGTCCGTCGGTCGTCATAGGTGCCGTGGTGTCAGGAGCAGTCAGAGTATCCGCAGATGTGGCAGGTCTTGCACCCCTCCACATAAGCCATCCGACCTGCCTTGCACTCCGGGCAGGTGCTGAGATCGAAGGCGGGACCGGCGCTGTCCCCGCCACCGGTGGCTGCGGTGGCGGTCGCGGTTTTCGATCCGCTCCACGCCGGAGCCTCGACCGTCAAGGGGAGCGACTCCTGCACGCCCTCTTTCTCGGCCAGGTAGGTGTCGATCGCCTGCCCCACGGCGTCCGGCACCGAAAGCACCTTGTTGGGACCGAGCCCGACGGCGCGATCGCATGAGATGCCGCGCAACTGCTCCTTGACCTCGGTGAGGGGGATGCCCGACCGCAGAGCGAGAGACGCCAGCCGTCCGACGGCCTCCGCGTCCGCCGTAGCGGCTCCGCCCGCCTTCCCGATCGTGCAGAAAACCTCGAACGGCCGACCCTCTTCGTCCTCGTTCACCGAGACGTAGATGTCGCCCAGCGGGGAGTTCATCTTGACAGTGTAACCGTGGAGCACCTGAGGACGCACGCGCTTCCGGCGCCGCTTGCCGCGAGCCACGTCTTCCCTGGCGAGACGAGCCCGCAGAGCCTCGATCTCGATTTCCTTGTTGTGAAGTCGCTCTCGGGTGTCCGCGAGCGTGTTCTTAAGGGTTTCCCAAGCCTTCTCCTGAGCTGCGGCGGCATTCGCCGGCGGCTCCGCGTCGGCCTCCTTCTCGGACGGTTTCTTCGCCGCCGTCTCCGTCTTGCCGGTGCTCAGCACCTGAGCGTCCCGCGAGCCGTCCCTGTAGACCGTCACCCCCTTGCAGCCCAAGGAGTAAGCCAGGCTGTATATCTCGCGCACGTCCTTCTCGGCAGCCTCCCTGGGGAAGTTCGTGGTCTTCGAGATGGCCGAGTCGTTGTGCATCTGGAACGCCGCCTGCATGCGCACATGCCACTCCGGCGTGATGTCGTGCGCCGTGCGGAAGATTCTCTGCGTCTCCTCGGGGATCTCGTCGAAGTGAATGTGTCCCTCCTTGGCGACCCGGTCCATGAGCTCCTCCGTGAACCAGCCCTCGGCTTTGGCGCGAGCCACGAAGTCGGGATTGACGTCGGGCATGAGCACGCCTGCCTGGTTGCGCATGAAGGCGACCGCGAAGAGCGGCTCGATGCCACCTGAACAGCCGGCGAAAATCGAAATGGTGCCGGTGGGCGCGATGGTGGTGAGGTTGCAGTTGCGCAGCCTGCGCTCGTCCCGGATGCGCCCGCCCGCCTGGTTGCGCGCGGCGTGGTCGTCGGGTCCCCAGACCGATTCCCGCCACGCGGGAAACACGCCTCTGCTCTCGGCCAGCTTCTCGGAAGAGACCCGGCTCTCCTCGTTCACGAACTCCATCAGCCGCTCGCCGAACGCCACTCCTTCCTCGGAATCGTAGGGAATGCCGAGACGCACGAGCATGTCGGCCCAGCCCATGACTCCGAGGCCGACCCGCCGGATCTCCTGGGAACGCTCGTGAATCTGAGGCAGCGGATAGCGGTTGGCGTCGATGACGTTGTCGAGGAATCTGATCGAGAGGTGCACGGTCCTCCTGAGGCCGTCCCAGTCCACCGTTCCGTCCTTGACGTAGGCGCCGACGTTGACGCTCCCCAAGTTGCATACGTCGTATGGGAGGAGAGGCTGCTCGCCGCACGGATTGGTCGCCTCGTAGCTGCCGAGAGCCGGCACCGGGTTGTGCTCATTGGCGCGGTCGATGAAGAAGGTGCCCGGCTCGCCGGTCCGCCAGGCGCTGTGCACGATCTCGTCGAAGATGGCGCGCGCCCGTTCCGTTCCGACGCAGGCACCCGTCGTCGGATCGACGAGCTCGTATTGCTCGTCCGCGGCCACCGCGGCCATGAACGCGTCGGTGATCGCCACCGAGATGTTGAAGTTCGTGATCTGCGAGGTGTCGTTCTTGCAGTTGATGAACTTGCGGATGTCGGGGTGATCCACGCGCAGGATGCCCATGTTGGCGCCGCGGCGAGTGCCGCCCTGCTTGACCACGTCCGTGCTGGCGTCGTAGAGCCGCATGAAGGACACCGGCCCGGACGCGACGCCCATGGTGGAGCGCACCATCGAACCCTCTGGGCGCAGGCGAGAGAACGAGAATCCCGTCCCGCCACCCGACTGATGGACGAGCGCCATCGAGGTGAGCGTGTCGTAGATGCCGCCTTCGCCGGTGGAGAGCGCGTCGTCCACCGGGAGCACGAAACAGGCCGAGAGCTGGCCGAGAGGCCGGCCGGCGTTCATGAGCGTGGGCGAGTTGGGCTCGAAGGCTCCCGTGGTCATCAGACCGTAGAACTGCCGGGCCAGCTCCTCGACGGCGTCCGCGCTCGCTCCGTAGTCGGCGTCCACGTCGGCGATCGTGCGGGCGATGCGCCAGAACATGGTCTCCGGTTCTTCCGTCGGTTCACCGTTCTCGTCCTTCTTGAGGTAGCGAAGAGCGAGCACGGTCCTGGCGTTTTCGTTGAAGCTCGCCTCAGGCAGGTCCGGCGGCGTCAGGTCGTTGAAGATCTCAATCTCTCTCGGGGGCCGGGGAGCGTGAGTCTTGATCATTCGGGCAGCTTCCTTTTTAAAAAGGTCGGGTCGGTGACGGATCACCGGGGTCGGCTTGGGATTGAAGAGGCAAGGTACTACATGTTGTAGGAAGGTGCAACCTGCACACAACTTGTTGCGGGGGTCAACATCCGTCCGCGGTGGGCGGCGCCCTTCGGCTGCCCGGCCCCGTCTCCCTCGCGCTTGTGAACCGAACTCTGCGAACCGTCAGAACGGCAGACCCAGACGCACGTACCAGACGGGTCGAGCGTCGTCCAGCGGGAACGCGACGCCGCCTCGCACCCGGAGGGGGAAGCGGAAGAAGGTGAGAAGGTCTGCGGTGGCCTCCACACCGGCGGAGGCCATGGGATCGGGTCGCGAACCTGCAGCCGAGCTCCCGGCCCAGGCGTCGCCGGCGTCGAAAAAGACCGATCCGAAAAAGCGGTCGAGATGGGCGGGCCACGGTCCCAGTCCCCGGTTGACGAGCGCGAGCGGGAAACGGTACTCGAACGAGACGGACCAGGCCCGGTCGCCCCCCCGCTCCCCTGCCTGGTAGCCGCGAACCGGCAGAAAGATCGAACTGCCTCCGAAGAGCCCTAGCCCGGAGAGATTCTCCGGAGAACCGGAAGCCCCGCCCACGTCGAAATAGCCACCGTGAGCACCTGGGCCTCGGGCGGCCGCGGCGCTGACCCTGGCGGCGACCGCGTGTTGCCCGTATCCCGCGCGGAAGAGCGGAGCGTGGAGCACGAACCTGGAGAGCAGATCCTGTGCGCTGCGATCAAGACCGGAGCCCGCAAGCGTGTCAGGAAGCGAGAGCTCCCGACGATCTCGGGCTCTGATGTAGAACGAAGCTCCCTTGTGCGGCCCCATGTGGAACTCGGTGGAGCGGACGCTGCTGAAGAAGAAGCTCGCGGAGTAATCGAAGAGGTCGGTTCGGGGTCGGGTCAACCGGTAGCGAGTCGCCGGCTCGAGCTCGGAGTCGAGCAGCGTGAAGTCGTCGCGCGCCACACCGGCATCCAAACTAACGGCGGCGTAACTGCGCGCTCGCCGACGAACGAAGGTCGCCGAAGCCGCAGCTCTGCGCTCGCGCTCCAGCACGTAGAGGATGTCCGGCTCCGCCCCGTCCCGCCCGCCCGCCAGGCGAGCGCCGTCGTCGTCCCAGGACTGCGATACCGAGAGCCCCAGCGCCGGATTCCCGAGACCGTGAAAGCTGTAGGCGAGTCCCGCTTCCAAATTGCCGTCGGGGATGAAGACGCGCGCGCTCAGCGAGTAGGAGTGGCGTCCCACCAGGTCCCGCCCCGAAGTCGTGAGGCCGAAGGCCCGTCCGAGCAGCTCGCGGCGCGGCACCTCGGCCGTCGGGGTGGAGACCGCCGAGGTCACCACCGGCGAGCGCGTCTGCGGCTCCCAGTAAGTGGGCGCTAGCGTGGAAAGGCTCGAGTAGGGCCTGGACTCCGCCTGGACTCCGCCCGCCCCGAGACCGGAGGCCTCGCGCTCGTCCGGGTCGGCGGCCCCGGCAGCCACGCTCCTCGCCGGCAATCCGTCGCGCTCGGATTCGTGCGGGGGGGACGTCGCGACCGGCACCGCCGGAGCCGCCGGGAAATCGAAGGGCGTTCGCTCGATTTCCCAGCCGTCGGCGTGATAGGCGGAGAAGTAGAGCCACTCGCCGGCCGGGTCGAGAGCGGGATAGCCGGCTGCGGTGAGCAGATTCGTGAGCAGCTTCGATTCGCTTGTCCGCTCGCCGGCCGCGTCCCACTCCACACCCAGGACGTTGAAGGTGCCCGTACGATCGGACATCCACACCAGATAACGCCCGTCGGCGCTCCAGCGGGGGGCCAGGTCGAGCGCTCGGTCGGCGGTGACCGCCGCCGCTTCCCTGCCCTCCGAATCGAGAATGACGATGTCGCTGCGGGCGCCCGCGCGCCAGCGCGTAGCCGCTATCCACCGGCCGTCGTGAGAGACCGCCGGGTAGGCCCAGTGCTCGTCGGGCGAGGCAGGCACCAGCTCGCGCACCGCTCCGGTCTCCAGATCCACGTGGACGAGGGAGCGGGTTCCGGCTCCTTCCCGTATCGCCACCGCGTGTCCCGCAGGAGTGGCCGAGGGCTGAGAGAGACGCGCGCCTTCGGTCAGCCTGCGGGTTCGGCCCGATGGGATCGACGCCAGGTAGAGGTCTCCGTAGAAGCTGTAGGCGCCCTCGAAGTCTTGCTGCGCGAAGAGAAGATGCCCGGAAGGCATGGGCGCGACCGGCCCTGTGTCGTTCACCCTGAAGAGACGTTCGCCGCCTGGAGGACCTTCACCCGAAACTCCTTCGGGGCGCATCCGAGCGACCGCCGGATCGGAGCGGCCGTCGGCGAGCGCGTAGTAGAGCTCGAGGCCGTCAGCCGAGAACACCGGGTACAGCGCCCGCCTGGCTCCGCGGGTGACGGGCTCGGGAACGGAGAGCGGCCCAAGCTCGCGAGCCCTCCCTTCGAACTCCTCCGCATCCGCGCGCACCGACTCCTCCCAGTCGTGCCAAGCCTGGCTGAGCGTGATGCCGAATCCGTGCTTCGCGGCCGCGTTCAGGCGGAAAGGGACCCACTGCCCCGCCACGGCCTGGGCGAATGCGGCCAAGCCTTCGTCGCCGTAACGATCGTGCATGTACTCGAAGAACTGCGATCCGTAGACATAGGGGCGCTGGCCGCCGGGCCAGACCGGCGAGTCGCCCTGTGCCTGGCCCAGCCCTTCAAAGGCGCCCTCGATCACCGCGGTACGCAGCACCGTATTGTGGAAGGTGCCGTGGACCCGACCGGCCCCGGTGAGCGCCGATTCGTACCAGGTCGCGATGCCCTCGATTCCCCAGCGCGGCAGTCCGGAGCCCGGGAAGAACGGCCAGGCCGCGCCCACCCGCCCGAAGACCGCCCGCGCCGCCTTGCCGACCGGGTTGGCGGTGCGGTCGATGTGGAAGACATGGGCGAGCTCGTGGACTATCACGAGTCGGAGCCAGTCGTCGTAGTAGCCCAGGGTGGGGAGATCGACCGGGGGGCGGGCGTAGATGGTGATCCGATTGGAAGGAACGTACTGGGCGAAACCGTTCGAGTAGTCGGTATGGTCGGTGAGCAATATGTCGACCGTGCCTTCGGGCGCGGGCAGGAAGGTCTCTCCCAGCCGGCTTCTGGCCTCTTCCGCGTAAGCTCCGGCGCGTTGGGCCAGCTCGTCCATCCCGGCCGGGAAGGTGACGCGAAAGTGTTCGGTCTCCAGGGTGCGCCACTCGATGTGGGGAGGAGGCGCCTGCGCGCTGGCGGGCTCGGCCCCGGGAGCGAAGGCCAGTCCGAACGCCAACAGTCCGGTGTGGACGCAACGTGGTGCTGCCGCGAGAGATCCGTGCACGGGCCGTCAGGGTTCCGGAATCAGGCGCAAGACGTAGGTCGGAGCCGGCTCCGGGGTCTGGAACAGCAGCTCGAACCGATTCAGGTGGGCCGCGATCGCCGTCCCCAGGTAGACGCTGGTGTTTTCCGAGGAGAGAATCACGTAATCGGTGGTCTCCACTTGGGCGAACACCGTCTCCGGGTCGTTGGAGAAAGGATAGACTACGCCGCTGCGACCGGTGTGCAGATGGAAGAGGCGAGGTTTTCTCACGGTGAAGACGGCATCTGCAGGGGTGTTGGCTTCGACCCAGTCCATCGCCTGGAAGAAGTTCACCCAGTGCGGTTGGTATCCCGCGTAGCTCTCACCCCCGAGGACCCGTCTGCCGGTCGCCAGGGTCCGAGGAGCCAGCACCGCCTGAGAAACGGTGCCCAGAGCGAAGAACGAGACGAAGACGGCCGTGGGCAGGCCCCGCTTCAGCCGGCGTCTGAGCCAGCCGATCCGTTCGCGCCCGGCCTCCATGGCGCCTGCCGCGTAGACGAAGATGATCGGCACGAGCGGCATGAGATAGCGAACGTCGTTCACCGTCTGGGCGAAGAGAAGAAGGGCTGCGGCGGTGAGAAGGAAGTACCCCTCGGTCGCCTGCGGTCGTCTCAACCGCAGCGCCAGTCCGACGACCGCGAGCGCCGCCAGCAGGAACGACGCCACGTCCATGATCCAGCTCGTATGCCAGGCAGGTATCGCCGCCAAAGTCCTCGGAATCTGCACGAACACGTAGTCGCTCAGGTTGTCGAAGATCCGGCCCACCCATCCGGCGAGGTCCAGGTAGCCCTCTTCCGGAGCGTAAACGTCGCGGAGTCGGAACTCCTCGAAATAGGGAGAGGATTCCCCGGTCACCCTGGAGGACGCCAGCAGCCAGGGCACCGTGACTGCGGCGCTCAAGCCTCCGTAGACCAGGAGCCTGCGCCAGCGACGGCCTGCCAGGTAAGAGAGCGCGACACCCGCGATCATGAGGGCGCCGATCTGTCGAGTGTAGAAACAAAGCGCGCCTCCGAGCAGGCCCAGCCAGAACCACCTGCCGAGTCGTTCTCCGCGATCGCGCTCCACGACCGCGAGGGTCGCCAGAGAGAGAAGCAGGAAAGCCGCCTCGGTCAGGATCCAGTGCGAGTACTCGATGACTATCGGGTTGACCGCGAAGGCCGCGCACATCGGGATCCAGACGCTGCGGCGGAAGCTTCCCCGGGTCCAGCGGCAGAAGAGGTAGACCGAGAGCGTCGTGGCGGCGAGCGAGAGAGCCTTGAAGGCGAGGACGCTCTGACCGAAGAGGAGCTGCACGAAGGCGAGCAGCGCGGGAAAGACGGGCGGGTACTTGGTGTGCGGAGTGGGCGGTCCCGGGTCGATGTTCGTGTGGTAGACGGCACCCTGCCCGTGGAAGGAGTCCGCCAGCAGCATGTACATGGCGTTGTCGCCGCCGGTATGCAGCTTGGGTTCGAAGACGGCCAGGGCTATCGCGACGTGTAGGCCGAGAAAGACGAGCATGGCCTGTGCGTCCGTCAGCCGTCCGTCGGTCGGCCCCGACGGCGTTCGTTCGGTCCTGCTCGCGCGATTTCCGGCGTTCCAACGGCCTCTCGCGGCCTTGCGGGAGGCCCGAGCCGCGTTCCTAGGGCTGCGGGCAGCCTTGCCGGAATCGCGGGCCGCCCCGGCGGAGCTCCGTCCGTCCAGACTCCGTCGCTTCCGTCTCCCGCCCGAGCCCATCACTCCCGGTCAGCGATCCCGGCCAGCACGTCGCCGGCCTCGGCGAGACGTCTCTCCGCCTCCGCGCGTCCAGCGTCGAGCATGCCCATGGCCAGTGCGGTCTTCACGCTTCCGCCCGCCCGCTCGATCAGCGCTTCGGCCTCTTCCGCGCTCTTCTCCAGGGTCTCGGACACGATGCGCCGTCCGCGGTCGCGCAGCTTCCGGCAGGTGGTCTGGAGGTCGACCATGAGGTTGCCGTGGACCTTGCCCAGCCGCACCATGGCGCCGGTCGTGATGGCGTTCAGGATCAGCTTGGTGGCGGAGCCCGCCTTCATGCGCGTCGAACCCGTGATCACCTCGGGACCCACCAGAGGAGCGATCACCACGTCGTGAGTCGCCACCAGTTCGGGTGACGGCTCGGTGCATAGAAGGAACCCGGTCTTGGCTCCCCGCTCCCGCGCCAGCGCCAGCGCCCCGTGCACGAAGGGCGTGGTTCCGGAGGTCGCGATACCGAGTACGAAGTCGGTCGCGCCCACGTCGAGTTCGTCGAGAGCGCGGGCACCGTCCCCGGCTTCGTCCTCCGCCCCCTCCTGGGCTCGCGTCAGCGCCCGATGGCCGCCCGCGATCACCCCGTGCACCATCTCCGGAGGTGTGCCGAAGGTCGGCGGCATCTCAGCGGCGTCAAGCACGCCGAGCCTGCCCGAGGTGCCGGCGCCCACGTAGACGAGCCGACCACCGGCCCGGAAGGCGGCCTCGGCGAGCCGAAGGGCCGTCGCGACCGGCTTCCGCACTTCGGCGACCGCGACGGCCACCCGACGGTCTTCCCGGTTGATCAGGTCGACGATCTCCAGCGGACCCATGCGGTCTATCTCGACGGAGGCGGGGTTGCGTCGCTCCGTGAGGCGCGGGTCCTCCGCAAGCTCGGTAGCTCCCCCCGCTTGTGCGCTATCCACGGTCGGCAGGCGAGGCTTGGCGGCCGTTCCGGCGCGACCGGGCATCAGATGCGGTCCAGCAGCCACTCCGGCGCGAACTGGTTGAGCCATGCGGCCAGCATGGTGAAGCGACCTGTCATCAGCAGGATGCCGAGAACGATCAGCAGGCCGCCGGATCCCTTCTCCACCAAGGGCAGGAAGCGCTTGAAGCGGGCGAACACCTTGAGGAAACGGTCGAGCACCAGGGCGGAGATCATGAACGGAATGCCGAGACCGGCGGAATAGGCAGTGAGCAGGGTCACACCGGCCCAATAGGTGTCCTGAACCACCGCATAGCCCAGGATCGCCCCCAGCACGGGCCCGATGCAGGGGGTCCATCCGGCCCCGAAGGCCATGCCCACCCCGAAGGCTCCCAGGTAGCCCACCGGACTCGACCCGAGATCCATGCGCCTCTCCCTCATCAACGCCGGAATGCGGAAGACCCCGATCAGATGGAGGCCGAGGACAATGATCACCGCACCCCCGACTCGCTCCAACCAGACATCGTAGTCCCGAATGAAGCCTCCCACGAAGGAGGCCGAGGCGCCGAGGGCGATGAATACGGTGCTGAAGCCCAGGACGAAGAGGAGGGCGTTGGCGACGGTGGCATGCCTCTTCTTGCCTTCCTGAAGCTCGTCGAGGCTCATCCCGGTGATGAACGCCAGATAGCTCGGCAGCAGCGGGAGCACGCACGGCGAGAGGAAGGAAAGCAGACCGGCGAGGACCGCCCCGATGATTCCGTAGTCAACTCCGTCCATGATCGCCCCGGTTCCGTTGGTCTTTAAGTTGCACGCTCGGTGTGATGCCGGTCGGGAATTCGTCCGCCGACGGCCGCTCGGTCTCGACCGTATCGTCCGCCACCGACGCCACCCGAGCTCGCCTCGATTCCACGAACGCCCGCACGGCGTTGCTGATCCCGAACCATCCGGCGACCAAGGCCAAGGTCCATCCGGCGAGCCTCGGAAAAATAGCCGCGAGCACGGCCACGGCAACCATCAGCGTCGAAACCACGCCGAGCACGGTTCGGTCCTCCCTCTCCAGGGTGCGGTTGCCGGAAAGCGTGTCACGAAGGGCGCCGCCGGCGCGCACTGCGGAAGCCAACGCCCCTTTGCGCCTTCGGGAACTACCCTTGTCCCCATCCAGCTCCGCCAACCTATTCATCAGACCCGAGGTCGGTTCGAGCGAACGTCGGCCCGCCGACGGAGTCTTGCCCGGCAGCACTATCTCGACAGCATGGGCGAGATCTTTAAGGAAGAGCTCGCACATCTCGCCGGCCAGACGGGCGTCGAGACAGGTGACGTCGATCTCCCAGTTGGCCAGAAGCGAAGCTGCGTTGAGGTTGCTGGAGCCCACTCGGCACCAGATGTCGTCGACCACGGCGGTCTTCGCATGAATCATCGGCCCCTTCCACTCGAAGAGGCGGATGCCGGACTCGAGGAGGTCGCGATAGCCGCTCCGGGACATGGAGCCCACGATGGGCCAGTTGTTGTGGGCCGGAACCAGGATGCGCACGTCGACGCCCTGCTCCGCCGCCGCTCCCAGGGCTTCGGCGATGACCCTCGGAGCGACGAAGTAGGCGTCCGTGATCCAGATCCGCTTCCTAGCGCGCAGCGCCGCCAATTGCGACGCCTGGTAGACGCGGGCCCTCCCCGGCTCGCCCTCGATGAGCCAGGCCGGGATGCCGGCTGCGGCTTCGTCCCAGGTCGTCGAGGCGGCGGACGCCGCAGGCCTGGGTTCGTCCCCGAAGAGCTCCAGCGCTCCCTGGCCGTCCGGCCGAGCCTCCCGCCTCGCCGCAGCTCGTTTCCTCCTCGCTTTCCCTTCTCCTGGTCTCACCTTTCCCGCGACCAGCCGGTCGCCGGTCGCCGCACCCCACATGGATTCGAATGCGACCTGGGTCGCCCTCGCCAGCGGCCCCTCCATGGTCACGCCCGTATCGCGCCACGGCGGTCCTTTCTTGCCGATGATCCACTCGTCGCCGATTCCGAATCCGCCCACGAAAGCCGTCTTCCCATCGATCGCCATGAGCTTGCGGTGGTCGCGCTGGAACACGGCCAGAGGGTTGCCGAGGCTGGGGCGCGGCGGGTTGAAGCAATGGATGCGGACTCCGGCTTCCCGCAGAGGGCGCCAGTACGATCTCGGAGTGGCCCAGCACCCCAGCCAGTCGTGGATGACGAAGACGGCGACGCCTTCCTCGGCCTTCCTGCGCAGCAGGGTGCGGAGGCGCTTGCCGGTGGTGTCGGCCCGTACGCAGTAGGCCTCGAGATAGATGAAATCTCTGGCGTCCTCGACCGCGTTCCGCCAGGCATCGAAAGCATCGGGCCCGCTGGTCTTGAGAGAGATCCGGTTGCCGTAAAGCGCGGAGGAGCCCGTGATCCGCTCGATCCCGGCCGCGCTCCAGCCTGCGTCTGCGGCCAGTGTCGTTCCGGGCACCCGCCTCTCAGAGGTCGGCATCTTCTTCCGTTTCGATCTCGTACTCGGCCACGAGCTCGGAATAGCTTTCCTCGGATCCTCCGATCTCGACTTCGCGCGCGACGCCCCCCTGACGTACCACGCCGAGCCGCAACGCCCGCTCTTCCACTCCGCGCAGCACGTCGTCCAGGAATCGGGGGGCGGCCTCCCCCACCTGTTTCAGCTCGTCGGTGATCGAGAGCCCATGACCGGTACGGGTGGCGACGTAAGCGAACGAGAAAACGAGCCGACGCCCGGCTTCTCCGCTGAAGGTGCTCAGCACCGCCAGCCCGAGCTCCCGCCAGTCCTCCCGCAGCGGCTCGAATAGCCAGAGCCGGTCCACATTCTCGGCTCCGACTCGCCTGCGAATCCTGATCAGCACCCTTTGGAGTATTTCGGCTCCGAGGCCCTCCCAAGCCCTGTGCGCACCTCCCCCGGCCGGCGCCGGGGGACCGCGAAGCCCCCCACGTCCGGTGCCTTCCCGGCTCGGAGTCAACGCGCACCCACCGCAGCGGCGGCCGCACGACGAACATCTTCGACGACCGCCGAGAGTTCGCCCGCGACGAGGGCTCCGGAAGCCTTCTCGTGACCGCCCCCCCCGAACTCCGCGGCGAGCGCGGCCACGTTGACCCCCCCCGCCGCCCGGAACGAGACCTTCACCTCGCATCTTTCGGTCTCCCTGAAAAGGATGGCGATCTCGGTTCCTCGTACGGATCGGGGAATGTCGACGAACCCTTGCAGGTCGCTCGGCCTCGCGCCGTGGTTCCGGCACGTCTCCTGGGACACTACCATCGAAGTAACCCCGCGGTCGCTCTCGAGTGTGGAGAGTACCTCGCGCATCACTCCGTAGCGACGCAGATCGACGGCCCCGTAGAGCCGGCGGCTCACCTCCCCGGGGCTGACGCCGCGCTCGATCAGATCTGCGGTGATGGCGTGCGCCGCCTGGGTGCTGTTGTCGAAGCGATAGGAACCCGTGTCTGTCGAGATGGCGACGTAAAGTCCGTCGATCACGTTCCGGGTCCACGGGCCGTCGGCGTCGCTGATCAGGTCGTAGACGAGCTCGCCCGCGGCGCAGGCGTCCGTGTCGGTGAGCTGGACGCCGCCCACAGGTCGCGTCCCGGGAAGGTGGTGATCGACAACCACGACCCGCAGCCCCTTGATGAGCTGCCAGACCGAGCCCAGACGGCCGATGTCGCAGGTGTCGAGAACCACGGCGAGGTCCGATTCGGCGCACCTGTCCCGAGCGAGCGTCGATTTGGTCCTCACAACGTTCCGCGGTTCGTCGATCATCCACTTGAAGCGGTTGGGAAAGGGCGTGGGATTGACGATGGTGACCTCGGTTCCGTTCGCTCGCAGCCAGGAAGCGACCGCAGCCTCCGAACCGGCGGCATCTCCGTCGGCGTTGGCATGGGTGGTGAGAACGACGCGCCTCGAACTCAGCAGGATCTCACGCACCTCGACTACCTTCGCACGTCGACTCTCCGGGGTTTCGTAGCTCAACAGTCCGCTCCTCCTTGTTCGTCCTCGACCTCGGGCTCGGTCCACGGGCCTCCTGCCAGCTTCTTTCGGAACTTGGCCCAAGTCGAGCCCAAATGCACGAGGCGAGACGACATGCGTCCGTTCACCACGCCGCCCGCGAGCGCATCCACCAACGCTTCCGGTTCGTTCGGATGACTCTCGACGGTGATGGTGGAGCGCCCGACCTCGCCCAGGGTGTGCGCGTCCGAACCGGCTCCCGGAACCTTGCCCAGGCGGGTGCGGAGAGCGGCCGCCTTCTTCTGGGGCGCCGTGCTGTGGAGGCGACCGTTGAAGACCTCGATCACGTCGCAGAGCGGCCCCAGCTCCTCGGCCATCCGTCCGTCGCCCCCCTTCCCCGGCGCATACGGATGAGGCAGGTAGGGAACCCCGCCCTGGTCGCGGATCTGCCGGATCGCTTCGCGCGCGGGAGTGCGGCGGGGTATTTCGAGACTCAGATAGAGACCGATGACGTCGACCCCTTCCCGCGACTTGACCTCCTCGCCGGGAATCACCAGCGCCGGATAGCGGTCGGCCATGAGGGCCGCAGCTCCTATCCGGTCGTGGTCGGTGAGTGCGATGCGGCCGCAACCCCGAGCCAGCGCCCGGTCGAGGACGAGCTCGGGACGGGAGAGCGAGTCGAAGCTCGACCAGGTGTGGATGTGGAGATCCATGCGCATGGCCATGCCCGCCAATTGTCTCAGCTCGGCCAGGACCCTTCGCCCCGCCACGGCCAGCATGTCGAGGCCGGCGTTGTTTTCGATGACGAAGCGGGAGGGCTCGCGCTTGGCCGCCGGGTCTCCTTGCGACGCCATGAGCCGGCCGGCCAGCTCGCGATCGAACCCTTTGGAGTCCATCAGACGACGGAGGCGCACCTCGGGATCGGCATCGACGAGAACCACGCAGTCGAAGTCGCCTTCGAGGCCGGCTTCGAAGAGCAGCGGGATCTCGGACACGACCAGCTCCACGCCCTGCCGACGCAGCTCCTCCTCCCGCTCCGCACGCAAGCGACGCACCTCGGGGTGCACGATCGCTTCCAGACGTCGTCTGGCTTCGCCGTCGGAAAACACGAGTTCGCGCATCCACCGACGATCGAGTTCCCCGGCCTCGGTCAGGGCGCGCGCCCCGAAACTCTCGCGCAAGGCCTCCAGCGCTGCGGAACCGGGGGCCAGCGCCCGGCGCGCCAGGTCGTCGGCCTGGAGAACAGAGATTCCCTCGCTCCGCCAGAGCTCGGCAAGGGTGGACTTGCCGGACGCCGCGTTGCCAGTGAGAGCCGCCGAGTACACGGCTACCTCCGATCTCGATCGTGCGGGGAGGAGGCCATCTCCTTCCTGGCTCGGTGAGCCCATTGCAGAAAGCCCTTCAACTCATCCCGGGAAGGAGCCGCCGCGGGATCGCCGTAGGCGGTGTCCATCCTCCAGCGCACGTACGTGAGAGACGGCAGGGGCAGGAAGGGCGGTCGCGCCCACCAACGGTGCGCCCTGAAGGCCCAGGCCGAGGAGAGCGCCAGCGGAAGGTAGCGGGGGTTCGTCAGGACCAGGGCCGCCATCGCCAGAATGAGCTTCATGCAGATAAGTTATGGCATAGAGGCCGTGGTTCGTCCCCCCGGCTCGCACCGACCGCCATCGCCCGGCGCCCCGGGCCGCATCGCATCAGGAGGACCGCCGCCTGGCCAATCGTCTCGCCCGAGAGAGCAGCCCCTACCTTCTCCAGCACGCCGGCAATCCGGTGGACTGGTACCCTTGGGGTGAGGACGCCTGGAAGCGCGCCCGATCCCAAAATCGTCCGGTTCTCCTCTCGATCGGGTATTCGTCTTGCCACTGGTGCCACGTGATGGAGCACGAGTCTTTCGCCGACCCGATCACCGCCGAGCTCATGAACGAGCTCTTCGTCAACATCAAGGTGGACCGCGAGGAGCGCCCCGACATCGACCAGATCTACATGCGCGCCCTGCAGGCGTCCACGGGCGCCGGAGGCTGGCCGCTCACCGCTTTCCTCACGCCGGAGGCCGAGCCCTATTACCTGGGCACCTACTTCCCGCCGGAACCCGGACTCGGGCGGCCGGGCTTCAGGCAGATCCTCCGGGCGGCGGCGCGTGCGTACCACGAACGACCGGGTGAGGCCAAGGCCGCCGGAAAGCGCCTGGTCGCGGTGATGGAACTGAACCCGGGGCCGAAGAGCGGAGGGGCTCCCGGCGAGCGTAGGCTGACCGCGAAGCTCGTCGAGGCGCTGGACGGGGCCTGGCGAGGGCTCGCCCGGCGTTACGACGCCGTGAACGGCGGCTTCGGCGGCGCTCCGAAATTCCCGCCGTCGCTCACCATCGAGCTCCTCCTGCGCCGGCATCTTCGCACCGGGGATGCCCAGGCGCTCGAAATGAGCGTCCACACCCTGAGGCAAATGGCGTCGGGCGGTATCCGCGACCACCTCGCCGGCGGCTTCCACCGCTACTCGGTCGACAGCCGCTGGCTGGTGCCGCACTTCGAGAAGATGCTCTACGACAACGCCTTGCTCGCACTCGCTTACCTCGACGCCTGGCGGGCTGGCGGCGAAAACGATCTGCGCCGGATCGCCGAGAGCGCCCTTGACTATGTGGCGGCCGATCTTCGTTCCCCCGAGGGCGCGTTCTTCGCCTCCAGAGACGCCGACTCCGAGGGTGAGGAAGGTGCCTACTACGTGTGGAGCGCCTCCGAGGTGAAGAATCTCCTCGGAAGCAGCCACGAGATCTTCGCCCAGGTCTACGACGTGAGCCCCGCCGGCAATTTCGAGGGCCGCAACATCCTCCATCTCCCTCGCGACTTGACCACCTGCGCTCGAGCCCGCGGGATGTCGGAAAGGGAGCTGGAGTCCCTGCTCGGGGATGCCCGCAAGCGGCTGCTCGGCGCCCGCGCGAAGCGGCCCGCCCCCTTCCGGGACGAGAAGTTGGTGACCTGCTGGGCGGCGCTCGCCGTGCGCGCCTTCGCCGAGGCCGGAGCGACGTGGGCGCGGGCCGACTACCTGAGCGTCGCCGTGGAATCGGCCGAGTTCATCTGGGAGAACCTGAGGCCGAAAGGTTCGTTGGTCAGGAGCTGGATCGGGGGGCGAAACGGGGTCCACGCCTTCCTGGAAGACTACGCGGCGCTGGGCAATGCATTCGTCTCGCTTCATGCGGCGACGCTGGATCCGCGCTGGCTGGCTCGCGCCCGGGAATTGGCCGATGAGATCCCTCTCCGTTTCGGTGATCGTGACGATCCCGGGATCCTCTACGACTCGCCCGCCGACGGCGAGAAGCTCGTGGTCCGGCCCCGGGAGCTTCTCGACAACGCCACGCCTTCGGGCACGTCGTTGGCCGTCGAGCTCTTCACGCGGATCGGCCCGGCTCTGGGAAACGCCGGCTATCGGGAACGGGCCCTCGCCCTGCTTGGGCGGCTTGGGTCCGCACTGCTCGACTACGGACCCGCGTTCGGACGGATGCTTTCGGCGGCGGATCGAACCCTGGCCGAGCCCATCGAGGTCGTGATACTCGCCCCGCCGGTCGCGAACGAGCTGCGGACAGGGGAGAGCCGGGGCACCGACGCCAAGGCCGTGTCGGCTCTCGTGCGGACCGCCTTCTCCGTCCCGAACCGCAACCTCACGGTGGTCGGATCCAAGGACGGAACCGCCGTGCCAGGCTCCCTTGCGGACGGTCGGGAGCCGGTCGGCGGCCTTCCGACAGTCTGGGTGTGCAGGGATCGCGTCTGCCGTCTTCCGGTCACCGATGCCGACGCCATGCGGAAGGAGATTGGTCGGCTGACACCGTCGGCGGCGGCGGGAGCGGACCCTCAGTAGCCGGCTAGGTCCGTTATCGCGGTCAGCACGTCGTCGACCTGCGGCAGGATGGCTGCCTCGAGCACTGGGGAGTAGGCCACCCAGGTATCGAGCGAGCCGATCCGCCTGACCGGCGCGTCGAGCCATTCGAAGGTCTCGTCGGCGATCTGGGCGGCTATCTCGGCGCCGACCCCGAAGGTCAGCGAATCCTCGTGCGCGATTAGAACCCGGCTGGTCTTCCTCACCGACGCGGCTACCATCTCCATGTCGAGCGGCTGGATGGTGCGCAGGTCGATGACCTCGACGTCGACTCCCCGCTCGGCCGCGATTCGCGCGGCATCCATGGAGCGTTTGACGAGCGCGCCGCAGGCGACCACGGTCAGATCCGACCCCACCCGCACTCTCCGGCCCCTGCCGAAGGGAATCGAATGCTCGGGACCCGGATAGCGGCCCTTGTTGTGCACCTGCCGGTAAAGGTGCTTGTGCTCGAGGAAGATCACCGGGTCTTCGCACCTGATGGCGGTGCGCAGGAGCCCGTTGGCGTCTTCCGCGTTGGAAGGCATCGCCACACGCAACCCGGGGGTGTGGGCGAAGAGGGTTTCGCCGGTCTGGGAATGGTAGATGCCGCCGCCCCTGAGGTAGCCGCCGTAGGGAATGCGTACCACGACCGGGACGCTGTACCTTCCGCCCGAACGGTAGCGCAGGGTTGCGAGCTCGTTGCGGATCTGGTGGAACGCGGGCCACACGTAGTCGAAGAACTGGATCTCGACGACGGGACGAAGCCCCCTGAGCCCCTGGCCGATGGCGCGGCCGACGATGTTGGCCTCGGCGAGCGGCGCGTTGTAGCACCGCTCCCGCCCGAAGCGGCGCTGGAGTCCGTGCGTGACCTTAAAGACGCCCCCCTTGCCGGGAACCTCGTCGAGAGCCTCTTCACGCGACGCGTCCGCGACGTCCTGCCCGAAAATCACGACGCGGGCGTCCCGCTCCATCTCGTCGCGCAGGCAGGCGTTGATGAGATCGACCATGGTGAGGAGCTTGCCGCCCTCGTCCGTCTCGGGCTCCCCGGAATCGAACTCCTCGGAATCGGCCGCGCCGGATACGGCGAAGAGGTGCTTCAAGGCCTCGTCCGGATCGGGATCGGGCGCGGCCAGAGCCTGGTCCGCCGCCGCGTCCACGTTCTCCGTGATCTCGTCTTCCAGAGCCTCGAGCCCTTCCTCGCTTCGCACGCCAAGTTCCACAAGGAGTTTGCGCGTCCGGACAATGGGGTCGCGCGCCGCCTGTTCCGCGAGCTCGGCCGCGCTTCGGTAGGCGGCCTCGTCGTCGGACATCGAGTGGGAGTGCGGACGGGTGCAGTGGGCGTGGACGAGCGCAGGTCCCTCGCCGGCTCGCACGAATGCCGCAGCCTTGCCCAACGCGTCGTGAGCTGCGATCACGTCCGTGCCGTCGCACTCCAGCACGAAGAGGTCCGGGAAGGAACGAACGAGCTCGGAAATGCTTCCCCCCGCCGTCTGGACCTCTACCGGCACGCTGATGGCATAGCCGTTGTCCTCGATCACGTAGAGGACCGGTAGCCTGAGGTTGCTCGCCGTGTTGAGCGATTCCCAGAATTCGCCTTGCGAGGTGGTCCCGTCGCCGGCGCAGACGACGACGATCTCATCCTCGAGGAGCTCGGGAACGCCCTCGGCCAGCTCAGGGGAGCGCCGTATCTTGACTATGGCCTCCGCGCAACCCACCGCCTGAAGGAACTGGGTCCCGGTCGGCGAGGACATGGTGGGCATGCGCAGGTCGGGATCGCCGAAGTGGCCTGGCATCTGCCTGCCCGATGAGGAAGGGTCGGCCGCAGCGCCCACCGCCTGGAGAAAGTGGTCGAGGGGCGTCTGACCAAGAGAGAGGGTCAGGGCTCGGTCGCGGTAGTACGGGAACATCCAGTCCTCCGCCGGACGCAGGTGCCGGGCGAGAGAAGCCCCCACCGCCTCGTGGCCGGCGCTGGAGATCTGGAAAAAGGTCTTGTTCTGTCTGTTGAGGCTCGCTTCTCGTTCGTCGATGCGGCGCGAGGTCACCATTGTGGCGTAAAGAGCGCACAGCTCCTCGGGTGAGAGTTCGAGGGAGCGGTCGGTGTCGAGGTTCGGGCGGGTTCGAGTCGTAAACATATTATGTTGAGAAAGATAGCCATTCTTCGCCTGCGGGCGATCCGGGTCGTCCCGCACGACCTCCGCCCACACCTCACGAGGCACCAATGCACGCACGATCCTACGCTCTCCCGGCGATCATCGCCGCCGCCCTCCTCTCGGCCTCTTGCGCCGAGGCTCCGCACGAACACCCTGAAGCGGGCGTGATGCGCACCGTTCACCAACCCTCGAGCAGGCCTTACTCCGCAGCGGTCCAGGCCGGAGAAACCTACTGGCTCGCCGGCAAGATCGGCTCGACCCAGGAGACCGCAGCCATGGAAGAGGGACGGGTCGCGGCGGAGACCCACAACATCATGCGCTCCTTCGAGGCTCTGCTCGCCGACCTGGGAATGGATTTCGGCAACGTGGTGCGGGGCGTGGTCTATCTGACGGACATCGCCGACTACTCCGCGATGAACGAGGCTTACGGAAGCTACTTCGAAGAGGGCGACGCGCCGTCTCGGGTCACCGTCGCGGTTTCGGAACTCGTCGGTGGAGCGACTATCGAGATCAGCTTCGTAGCCGTGAACACCGACCGAAGCGAGATGCACGAGGGCGAGCCGGAACACGACGGGGACGAGGACGGCGGAATGCACGATGACGAGGAGAGCCACGATGGCGACGGCGACGGGGATCGCCGCTGACCTCCTGGCGCGCGAATCCGGCTGCCACGCCCTGCCCGCACCGGATGATCCGCGGACCGATAGACGGTGATCGCTGACAACGACGCCAGTCCGGCTCCTCCCTACCGGGCCGCCCTACTGGTCGGGCTTGCGCTCTTCGCTCTTTACGTCGCGACGCTCGCTCCGTCGACCGCGTTCTGGGACGCCAGCGAGTACATCGCCACCGCCCACATCGTCGGCATTCCGCACCCGCCGGGTAACCCGCTCTTCGTCATTCTAGGCAGGGCGTGGAGCCTGCTCCTCACGCCTCTCGGGATCCCCCCGGCGGTGGCCGTCAACCTGCTGGCGGCCGCGACGAGCGCGACCGCTTCGGCTTTTTTCTTTCTGGTCGCCCATCGCGTCCTCGGCGGACTGAAGACCGACCGGAGGATCGCCCTGTGGGGCGCCGCCGCAGGCGCTCTGATAGGTGGAACCGCCTTTACGGTCTGGAACCAGTCCACCGTGAACGAGAAGGTCTACACGGTGAGCGCGGTCATCGTCGCGGCCGTCTGCTGGCTTGGAGTGAGGTGGCGCGACCGTCGGAGCGAGCCTGGGAGCGAACGGCTGATCCTCTGGGCCGTCTTCCTGACAGCGCTCGGCGCCACCAACCATCTCATGTCGGTCCTGGGAGCTCCCGCTCTCGTCGTGATTGCGCTGGCGGCCGGTGCGGGATCGCTCGCGAAGCTGCGCTTCCTGTGGCGGGCGGCGACCCTGGTCGCGATCGGGATCTCCTTCAACTTCGTTCTCCCGGTCAGAGCCGAGCTGGACCCGGTGATCAACGAGGGCGATCCGACCTGCGAGTCGTTGAGCCGCGCCGCCGTGGCGATCTACACTCTGGGCAGGACCGGCTGTCCGGATCTCGCCGCCAACCTCAGGCGCGAGCAGTATCGGCCGGTGCCCGTGACCCAGCGCAAGGCTCCGATAGAGTCCCAGTTCGAGAACTACTACCAGTACTTTGACTGGCAGTGGGCGCGCTCGCTCAAGCCCGACGTGCTCCCCGGAGGCGCCAGCACGCCCTTCACCGTCATCTTCCTGGGGCTCGGCATCTTCGGGCTCTCCGGTGCCTGGCGGGCCGATCGCGCCACCGGCGCAGGTCTGGGAGCGCTCGCCGCGACGCTCACCGTCGGGCTCGTGATCTACCTCAACTTCCGCTACGGCTACTCGCTCTCTCCCGAGATCGCGGACCTGAGCCGGCACGAAGTCAGGGAGCGCGACTACTTCTACCTCGTCGGCTTCATGTTCTGGGGTTCGCTCGCGGGTATCGGCCTCGCCCGCTTCTGGGATCTCGTCGTCCGACGAACACGAGGCAGCAGATCGAAAGGCGGGGAGCTGCCGGGGCGAAGGCTGCTCCGCGCGGCTCCGGTGATGTCGATCGCCCTTCTCCCTCTTGTCCTCAACTGGAGCTGGGCGTCGCGGTCGGGGGACTACGCCGCGCGCGACTGGGCCTACAATCTGCTCATGAGCGTGGAGCCCTACGCGGTGCTCTTCACCAACGGCGACAACGACACCTTCCCGCTCTGGTACGTGCAGGAGGTCGAGGGCATCCGCCAGGACGTGACCGTGGTGGTCGGTCAGTATCTGGGCACGTCCTGGTACGTGAAACAGCTTCAGGCGCTCACCTCGCCGGAGAACCAGCGCCCCTTCGATCCCGAGCAGGCCCCCGGCCTCTACGAAGACCCCGGCATGCCCTCCCGACCGATCATCGAACTCTCGCACGAGATTCTGGATGCGGTCGCTCCAACCCGGCTCACCTCCGACCTCGACCTGCCGTTGGCGGAGGTCGTCGCGGTCTACCGCAGCGGCACGGTGCTCAGCAGGATCGACCAACTCACATTGGCCATCGTCCAGGCGGCCCGACAGGATCGGCCCATCTACTTCTCGAGTCTGGGCGGGACGATGACCCGGCTCGGGCTCACCCGCTGGGCGGTGCGCCAGGGCCTGGCCCTTCTCCTCCAACCCGTGCGGAATGGGTTCGGCCCACCCGGTTGGGTCTCGATAGGAACACCGGACAACCCCGTCTGGGTAGATGTGGATCGGTCGATCAGGCTATATCGAGAGATATACAGCTTCCGAGGTCTGCGCGAACGCAGGATCTGGCCCGACAGATCAGTCAAAGTGGTTTGGCAATTCCACTTCGCCGCCTCCGCCATGGCGCGAGCCGTTCAGGTCACAGGCGGCGATCGAGCCCTGGTCGACTCTCTTCGGGCCGACAGCGACCATTTCCTGTCTCTGGGCGAGTTCGGGGTCTCATCACCCCCGACCTCCGAGCCCGACAGCTAACCGCCCGGTGCACGGTCCCCAGACCGCAGGAACTCTGGACGGCGCCGGGTTCTCGCCCGCGGAGCTGAGACGTTACGCCCGCCACATCGTTCTCGACGAGGTCGGACTCGCGGGTCAGCGAAAACTGAAGGAGGCGCGCGTACTCTGCGTGGGTGCGGGAGGGCTGGGCTCCCCTCTCGCCCTGTACCTGGCGGCGGCGGGAGTGGGCACACTGGGGATCGTCGACTTCGACGACGTGGACGCGAGCAACCTCCAGCGTCAGATCCTGCACGGAACCTCGGACATCGGACGCAGCAAGCTGGATAGCGCCGGCGAACGCCTGCAGGAGGTGAACCCTCACACGCGGGTCGTGAACCATCCGGTTCGGTTGGAGTCCTCGAACGCTCTCCACATCATACCCGGCTACGATGTCGTGGTGGACGGCACCGACAACTTCCCCACACGATACCTGGTGAACGACGCCTGCGTGCTCGCCGGTGTCCCCAACGTCTTCGGCTCGGTCCTCCGCTGGGAGGGACAGGTGGCCGTCTTCGCCGCTCCCCACGGCCCCTGCTACCGCTGCGTCTTTCGCGACCCGCCGCCGCCCGGGCTAGTGCCCGACTGCGCGGAGGGCGGGGTGCTCGGAGCCCTGCCGGGAGTGATCGGATCCATGCAGGCGCTCGAGGCCGTCAAGCTCATCCTCGGAGCGGGCGAATCGGTCGCCGGTCGACTCCTCCTTTTCAACGCGCTGACCGCCCGGTGGCGCGAGATACGGCTGCGCCGGGATCCCGAGTGTCCGGTCTGCGGGAACGAGCCCACCCAGAAAGGTCTGATCGACTACGACGTGTTCTGCGGGACCGCCGGGGCGAGCGACGTCGAGACCGAGGCCACCGAAGAGGCGGTCGGATCGATCACCGCCGTCCAGCTCGCCAACCTTGTGGAAGGAGCCCGTCCGCCCCTCGTCCTCGACGTGCGCGAACCCTGGGAGTGGGCCGCCGGAAACCTCGCGGCGCTCGGCGCCCTGCCGATACCGATGGGAGAGCTCGCCGCAAGAACCGACGAGCTGCGCGACGCGACCGAAGAGCGGCCCGGCGGGATCGTGGTCTGCTGTCGGTCGGGCGTGCGCTCGCTCGCGGCCTCCGCATACCTGGTCGACCTGGGTTTCCGCGACGTATTCAACCTCGAAGGAGGAATGAAGGCCTGGGCGAGCGAGGTCGACCCCGAGGTGCAGGTGGTGTGAAGCGTCTCCGTATCGTTAGACCGCAGCCACGTTTTCCGCCGCTTCCGGCAGGGCGATTCCGACTCCGATCCCCCCGGGCGAACCCTGTCGAGCCCGCCCGGTATCACCGAAGACGCCGCACTTCGGACTCCACGCGGCCGCAACCAGGCCCTAACCCCAAGGACTATGAACTCCTCTCATCTCCGCCTCCCGAAACCGCTGCCGGCACTCGCGGGCGCCGGACTCCTGATCGCCCAGGCGGTCTCTCCGACCCCCGCCTTCTCTCAGACGAGCCTCATGCTCGGTGTCGGTTCCACCCTGCCGACGGGCACCTACGCAGAGCAGACCGACCTCGGTCGCCACGCCAAGCTCGCCCTGCGCGTCGGGGTGCCCGCCTTTCCGCTCTCGGGCCGCTTCGAGGGCGTCTACCACGACATCCCCGGAAGCGCCGGAACCCAGAATGACGAGACCATGGTGGCGGGCAAGATCAGCGCCGTGTTCGGGGTGGGCCTCCCGGTCGGACCCGGCCTCTACTTCCTAGGCGGTCTGGGCAGGTACCGGAGCACCAAAGAGGCGTCGGACGCAACGGTCGGCCACAACGGGGTGCATGGAGGCATCGGAGCCAGAATCCGGCTCCTGGGGCTCGGCATCTTCGTCGAGGGGCAGGTGGTAAACCGTTCCGGCGTGGGCGACGACGACGCCCGCCACATGACCGTCAGCGCCGGTCTGGAATTTTAACGGGCGGAGGCGTCGCCGTCCGAAGCCCTTGAAGGAGGCCGGCCACAGAACCGCCGCCCTTTGCAAGGCGCTGCGTTTCCTGGTCGCGTGGCGCACCGGAAGAAGCGATGTGGTCGAGAGCGAGATCTTCATCCACCGTGACACAGGCCAGGTGCCGGTCAGCGTGCTGCGGTCGCGGCGACGTGCTCCCCGACGCGGATGGATCCTGCTGCACGGACTCACCCGCCCCGGCAGGGCTCACCCGCGCCTGCTCAGATTCGCGCGCGCTCTGGCGGCCAGCGGCGACGTGGCAGTCATCCCCGAGATACCCGAGTGGCGTGAGCTCAAGCTCGCACCCGCAGCCGCGAATCCCGCCCTCCAAGCGGGGCTGGACGCGCTTTCAGCCACCATGGACGAGTCCGCCGGAACCCAAACCGGCACCGGCCGCACCACCATAGCCAGCATCGGGGGCGCCCCGACCCCAGCGAACCTCTCCACGGGCGCGATAACATTCTCCTTCGGGGTTCCCCATACGCTCGCGGCCACCACCGAGCCGGAGCTCCGCGGGTGCCTCGACCGCGTGGTGTCCTTCGGCGGCTACGCGGACCTGGCCGGAACCGTCCGCTATCTCTTCACCGGCGACGACGGGACGCCCGACGCGCCGCTCCCCGACCCCTACGGACGCTGGATAATCGCGGGCAATTTCCTCACTCTGGTTCCCGAGTACGAGGCGGCCGTCGATGTCGCCGGCGGCGTTCTCGCCCTGGCGTCGGAGGCCGGCGACAAGGGCGTTCCCTCGTGGAACCCCGTCTTCGAACCCAGCCGACTCCGTCTCCGTGCGGGAGTGGCCGAAAAACGCCGACCCCTCTTCGACCTCATCGCACCCCCGGGTCGGGAGCTGCCGGATCGGACAGAAGCGCTCCGACTCGTCGACCAGCTCCTTTCAGGCGCTCTGCGGATCTGCCCCGAACTCGAACCCTCCGAGACCCTCCCCTTCGTGACCGCCCCCGTCCACATCTTCCACGGTGTCGGCGACAATCTGATCCGCCCCGATCAGGCCCGTCACCTCGCAGTGGCGCTGGGAGGACCGACCTCCTCCACGGTGAGCCGACTTCTGGCGCACTCCGACGAGGAACCCTGGCCCGGACCGGTGAGCGCGCTCCGGGAGCTGTGGACTCTCCTGGGCGGCTTCGCCCGGGCATTCGGGGAGCAAGCGGTCGGGGGGGGATCGCTCCGCTAACGCTCCACGTCCATCCCGCGAGCCAACCGATCGAGCCATCCGCCCTCGACGTTTCGCACGTCAGGGTGCCCTGCAGCCGCCAGGATACTGGCTCCGATGGCCGAGCGGTGGCCGGTCCGGCAGTGGAGCAGAGCGGGCCGGTCCCGAGGAAGTTCGCCCACCCTGACCGAGAGTTCGCCCAGGTGGATGCGGACCGCGCCTGGCACTCTGCCCTCGTCCCACTCGATCTTTCCCCGAACGTCGACCAGCACCGCTCCCTCCTCGATCCGAGCCCGCTCGGCCTCGTCCCAGTCGAGCACCACTACCGCGCCCAATTCGGGCGACGCAGCCGGATCCGACAAGATGTGAAAGGCCTGCACATCATCAAGGCCGATCTTCAGCAGCAGCTCGGTCGTCGGCCTTACCTGACCCTCGGTCTCCACCACGACACAGATGGGGCGGTCATAGGGGACCACCCAGCCCGCCCAGGTCGGCAGAGTCCTGGTCAGCGGCACGTTCAGCGACTCGGGCAGGTGGCCCCCAGCGAACTGCGCGCGGGTCCGCACATCGAGCAACGTCCAGCCGTCATGCCTCATCGAAAGCGCCCGGTGGAGATCCGCTCGCTCCAGGCGTCGGTCGGGGGGAGCCGGGGGTCCGGCGCGGTTGAGTCGCTTCATGTGCGCGAAATAGGCGGGCGGCTCGGGCTGATCTTCGAGCACCTTGGCGACGAACTCGTCCTCGTCGGCGCACTGGAACACCCAGTTCGCCAAGAGCTCGTAGCCCACGGTCGAAGAGGGCACCGCCCCCAGCGCTTTCCCGCACGCCGAGCCCGCCCCGTGACCGGGCAGGAGCTGGACGTGAACGGGAAGCTCGCGGAAGCGCTGAAGCGAGGCGTAGAGCTGCCGCGCACTGGCCTCCATGGTTCCGGTCTCTCCTGCGGCGACCTCGAGGAGATCCGGGCGACCCACGTCTCCGACAAAGACGAAATCGCCACTGAGAAGGGCCAGCGGAGGCGGGGGCGAGCTCCGCACTCCGTCAGCGGGAGCACCGCTCACGCCGCCGTCGGTCACCAGGAAGGAAATATGTTCGGGGGTGTGGCCCGGAGTGTGGAGAACCCGCAGACTCACCGCACCTACCGAAAACTCTTCGCCGTCCCGCAGCGGCCGAGCTCCGTCCTCGTCGAGGTAGCGATAGCTCCAGTCCTCGTCGCCATGGTCCGATAAGAGAAGCCGGGCGTTCGCAACGCGGGCAAGTTCCCGTGAACCGGAGAGAAAATCGGCGTGGATGTGGGTCTCGGTGACGCAGACGATACGCACGCTCTCCTCGGCGGCGGCGGCGAGGTAGGGCTCGGGACGTCGACCAGGGTCGACCACCACGGCCTCGCCCGACCGTTGGCATCCGAGCATATAGCTGGCCTGAGCGAGACTGTCGTCGTAGAACCGGCGTAACAGCATAGGGGTAGGTTGCGGGATCGCTCCGTTTCATGCAAGTGCCGCTCTTCAAGCCACCCCATGTCAGATCACCCCGATCTCCGCCCCGTCCGCACCTCCGTACCACGTCTAGTCACACCGATCTCGCTGCTATTCGCGGGCTTGCTGGTCGCGGCGACCCCGGCCGCAGCCCAGCTCGCCTCCTCCGATCTCGACGGCCTCTCCTTCCGGAACATCGGCCCCGCGACCATGAGCGGTCGTCTCGTCGACATCGCCGTCGTCAACTCGGACACGAAGACCTTCTACGTCGCCGCCGCGACCGGCGGCGTCTGGAAAACCACCGACAACGGGGTGCGCTTCACACCCGTCTTCGAAAACGAAGCCGTGCACTCGATCGGAGATATCGCGCTCCACCAGGCGAACCCGGAGATCGTCTGGGTGGGCACCGGAGAGCGCGCCAATCGACAGAGCACCTCGTGGGGGAACGGAGTCTACCGCTCCACGGACGGCGGCGAGAGCTGGACGCATCTGGGCCTCGATGAATCGCATCACATCGGGCGCATCGTCCTCCATCCCACCGACCCCGGCGTAGCCTATGTCGCGGCTATGGGCCACCTCTGGGGACCGAACGAGGAGCGGGGGCTCTATCTGACCGGGGACGGCGGCGAGAGCTGGGAGCGCATTCTGCACGTGGACGACGAGACCGGGGTGGTCGACGTGGCCATGGACCCGACCGATCCCGACGTGCTCTTCGCGGCGACCTACCAGCGCATGCGCAGACCCTGGGGCTTCCACGGCGGCGGCCCCGGCAGCGCCCTCCACCTTTCCAGGGACGGAGGACGGAGCTGGACCCGGCTGACCAATGCCGGGCTCGACAACGGACTTCCCACTGGCGATCTGGGACGCATCGGCATCTCCATCTACCCGCGCGACCCGAGCATCATCTACGCGAGTCTGGAACAGGGCAACCGCTACAACGCCTCCACAGCCTACGAGGAACGACGAGCCGGCCTCTACCGCTCGACCGACGGCGGCGAGAGCTGGGAGCTGAGGAGCGACTGGAACCCACGCCCGATGTATGCGAGCCAGCCCATGGTCGATCCGAACGACCCCGAGCGCGTCTACATGCTCAACTCCTACTCGTACTCCGACGACGGCGGGGTCACCTTCACCGTTCCCCGCGGTCACCGCACGCACGGCGACGACCGTTTCGTCTGGGTCGACCCGCACGACTCGGAGCACGTGCTCAAGGCCGACGACGGCGGGCTGGGCATAAGCTACGACAGGGGTGACCACTTCCTCTACGTCACCAGCCTTCCTCTGAGCCAGTTCTACCATGTGTCGGTCGACATGGCCCATCCCTACAACGTATACGGGGGACTTCAGGACAACGGCTCCTGGAAGGGGCCGAACGCGGTCTACCGCAGCGAGGGCATTATCAACGAGGACTGGAGCAAGTGGGGCGGCGGGGACGGCTTCTGGAACGTGGTGGACACGACGGACGGGCGCACTCTCTACAGCGAGAGCCAGTACCTGGGACTGAACCGGGTGGACATGGTCACCGGCCAGAGCCGCTTCATTCGCCCCAACCAGCCCGAGGGCTACATCGGACCGAGACGCAACTGGCGCACCTGGCCGGATCCGGACGCGCCGGAAGAGCGTCTCGGCAACGCCATGCCGCCCGGCAACTGGGAGGGACCGTTCATCATCAGCCCGCACGACGCGCACACTCTCTACGCCGGCCTCGACGAGCTCCACAAGAGCACGGATCGGGGCGAGAGCTGGGTGTCGCTGGGCGATCTCACCACCGGCGCCGACCGTCGATCCCTGACCATCATGGGTCAGCGGCCCGACTCCACCGTGCTTTCCCTGGACGACGGCATTCCCTATTGGCCCACCGTCAGCGCGGTCGAGGAGTCCCGTTTCAGGCCCGGCGTTCTCTACGCAGGGACGGACGACGGTCAAGTGTTGGTGTCGCCGGACGACGGTGCGAGCTGGAGGAACGTGAGCGAAGCCGTTCCGGGTGCGCCGGAGATGATGTGGGTGAATCGCATTCACGCCTCCGCGAGCGTCGACGGACGCGTCTACCTGGCGGCGAACAACTACCGCAACGACGACTACTCGAACTATCTGTGGGTCTCCGAAGACGACGGAACGAGCTGGCGGTCGATCATCGGCGATCTTCCCGACGAACTCGTGGTGAGGGCGGTGCGAGAGGACGAGCGCAATCCCGACGTTCTCTATCTCGGGACCGAATTCGGTGCGTGGTGGTCGTGGAATCGGGGCGAACGCTGGCTCGAGCTCAAAGGCGAACTTCCGACCCAGCCCGTGAACGACCTCGTCGTCCATCCCCGAGACAACGACCTGGTGCTCGGCACTCACGGTCGCGGCATATGGATACTCGATCAGGTGAACGCCCTCCAGGCGATGGGTCCGGCGATAGCGGCGAGTTCGTCGCATCTCTTCAGCGTCGAGCCGGCCGAGCAGATCCGCTATCGGTCGAGAAGGGGCCACACCGGCAACATGATCTTCGAAGGGGAGAACCCGCCGGCCGGCGCCATCATCGACTACTGGCTCGGTTCGTCCGGCATGGATCCCGCCATCACGGTTCTCGCCACGGACGGGAGCGAGGTCGCGCAGGTCGGGGCCCCGGGAGGACGCGGCATCCGACGGACGGTCTGGAACTTGCGTCACGGCGGCTCCGGTGGCGGTCGCGGCTTCGGCGGCGACCTGATCCGGGGGCCCTGGGTAGTTCCCGGAACGTATACCGTGCGTCTGGAGGTTGGTGGTGAGAGTCACGAGACCAGCGTGGAGGTCCGCGAAGACGCACGCATCGATGTCGATATGGAGACGCGCACGAAGTGGACGGCGACGATGCTCGAGCTCTGGGATCTCGCGCGGAGCGCCGCGGACCTCAGGTCGGAGGTGTCATCGGCCGCGAACGGCGGCGGGTCGGGCGGGATGGAGGAAAGGCTGGCCGTGCTAGTGCGCGAGACTGCGGAGCTCGCCTCCCGCGCAGGTCGGCTCTATGGAGCGGCAGGAGGCTGGATCGGTCCGCTCTCGGCGGATCTGGCTTCACAGCGCGCCTTCATCACCGAAATGCTCGCCGCCCTCAGGGAGGAATGGCAGACCTATTCCGATGGAGGAATCTTCCAGGACGCCGAGGTGACGGCTTTCGTGGACGTGACCGTACTGCCCATGACCGGATCCGGGCCCATGGCGGGCCAGACGGTGATCGTGACCGACGACCGGATCAGCGCTGTCGGCCCGAACGCCGAAGTGCGGGCACCGGCGGGAGCGCAGGTCATCTCCGGAACAGGCGCCTTCCTGATGCCGGGACTCGCCGAGATGCACGCCCACGTACCGCCGGGCGCGAACCCCTCCCGCGAAGACGTCGAGGACATCCTTTTCCTCTATGTCGCGAACGGCATCACGACCATTCGGGGAATGCTGGGCTCGGCGTACCAGGTGCCGTTGGCGGACGAACTCGAACGTGGCGAAGTGCTCGGACCCACCTTCTACGTCGGCGCCCCTTCGATCAACGGCAGCTCCGCTCCCAGCCCCGAGGCTGCGGAGCGACTCGTTCGCGCACACGGCGAGGCCGGCTACGATCTGCAGAAGATACATCCCGGGGTCTCGCTCCCCGCTTGGAACCGCATGGTCGATGTGGCCCGCGAGGTCGAACTGACTTACGGCGGTCACGTTCCGGCGGCCGTAGGGCTCGAACACGCGCTCCGGACCGGCATGTCGACCGTCGACCATCTCGACGGCTACGTCCAGGCGGTCGCGTCGGACGACGTGGTCTCCCAGATCAACGCCGGACGCCCCGTGAGTCTGGGCGGACTTGTGAACGGTTTCGACGAGGAAAAGCTCCCCGAGATAGTCGCGCTGACGGTGGAGTCGGGGGCCTACGTCGTCCCAACCATGTACCTGTGGGAGAACCTCTACGGCAGTCCGAACGCCGAAGAGATGCTCTCACAGCCGGAGATGCGCTACGTGTCGTCGGGACAGCGCGAAGCCTGGCGTCGACAGGCCGCCGGAGGACCCAGGGGCGCTCCCGACGAGGTGGCGGCCTTCCTCTCTCTGCGCAAGGACATCCTGAAGGCGTTGTCCGACGCCGGGGCCGGTATCCTGATGGGGACCGACTCTCCCCAGCTCTTCAACGTACCCGGCTTCGCGCTCCACAGGGAACTGGCCGTCATGGCGGACGCTGGGATGTCGAACGAGGCCATTCTGGTGAGCGGCACCCGAACCGTGGGCGAGTACGTCGGCGAGCATCTGGACTTGGACGGCGGCTTCGGAACCGTGGAGCCCGGCCAGCGCGCCGACCTCGTGCTGCTGGGATCGAACCCGCTGGACGATCTCGACAACCTCAAGGATCGCCGCGGCGTGATGGTGAGCGGTCGTTGGATCAGCCGAGCGGAGATCGATCAAGGTCTCGAGACGCTGGCGCGCAAGCACGGGGGGTGAGAAGGGTGAGTTCTCAAGAACGCTGCCATAGCCGCCGGGGCAATAGGGATCATGGATAACAGCCAATACCCTGCGAACCCTCACATACACGCCCGGTGGTGAGGAGGATAGGATCAATGTCAAGCGAAGCACTGAGACTGGTGCGGTTCGCGGGATCCGCGCTGCTCGTGGCGGCCATGACAATCCCGTTGAGTGCGCATGGTCAGGAACCGGACGCCGATTCTTCACTTAGCCAAACAGAGATTGCACGTCTTCTGGTCTCGTCGAGACCTGGGGATGTGAGGCGCGGCATACTGCAGCTGGGAATGCGGCGCGACGCATTTCAGTTGCCGGGGATCCCGCCGGACGAATGGGGTCCCGAACTCCGCGCCGCCGTGGTCCAAGCGGTCGAGCAGGAAGCGTGGCTGGACGCTCCCGAGGATTGGGGGGAACTCAACGTGGAGCTGTACGATGCCGTCTGGGCCATCGCGAAGTTGGGCGATCCGGTTGCCATTGGGCCGCTAGCCGACTTCGGACTGCTTGGGTTTGACGTTTACGACTGGCTGGTCTTCCAAGGCGAACCCGCGTTGCGGGAGGTGATCGCCACGGCCAAAGGGCCCGGCAGCACAAGGGCGCAGCGTTCGGCTAGGCGTTCGCCGTTTGTCGTGATGGCGATGTTCGTGGACGAGCAGGGCCCGCAGGGGCTCGATGTTGGGCTCCTCGCGGAGATTCTCGGCTTGGCGGCGTCGGCGCTCGACGATCCGGAATTCGTCATCGAGGCCATAGACCTGAGCGTGTTGCTCGGGGATGCCGATCTCCGAGGGAAGGTGGAGCGCCTCGCGGCAACGCCATCCTCCGTCCAAGCGCTTGGGATCACCGATGCGGGCCGGATTGCCGACATACGGCAGCGCGCCCTCGCGAAGCTTCGGGACCCGACCCCGCTATGGTATGACTTCGAGTGGTGGACGGATCGCCGTCTCAAGCGGTGTGTGGACGATGACAGCCGCGAATCTAGGGTGTGTCGGCGACTGCTTGGCCACCGCCGTTGACTCGACGGCCGGGGATGGCAGCGGCACCGTGATTTTTCGGTCGGTCGGTCTGCGCCTTGGGATGCGCCGACCTTCGATGGCGGCCGCGCCGAACAACAGGGCAGCGGTAGAAACGGGGACCGGAACCGCCGGAGGTGGTTCGGTCGCGCGCCCCAACCGCGCCGGCACTGATGTCGGCGTATCCCGAAAGAGCAGAGCTGCGCCGGCTCCTAGGCTAGCCTGATGCTTCCGGCCCGAACGGCACCTCCAAGGCCGGCAACGAGAACGCGCCCGGAAAGTCGGCCTCCACCTCCTTCTGTTTGCCGCTCCAGCTCTCGATGTCGATGCGGAAGACCGCCGTCCGCCTGAGTTCGCCCTCGGTTATGGCTCTGTAGTCCCGACCGGGCCTCAGGTGAGGGGCGTACTTGTCGAGCAGGAGCTGGAGACCATGGCGCGCCTCTTCGGTTTCGCACACGACGCTGCCCTTCCCGAAGGCGACCACCCCGGCATACTCGACCGAGAACTCCAAGGCCTCGTCCGCCGGCAGGAGTCTCCCCATCGCCACGGCGCCGAACGAGACCCGCATACCTGTCGCCTCGAGGTTCCGTCGGGTACGACCGGTGCGATGCGTGTGAAGATAGATGGCCCGCCGGGCCTCGTCGAAAACGAAGAGGTTCGAGTTGAGAAAGGGCTGGCCGTCGGCGTCGGTGGTCGCCAGAAAACCGTAGGGAGCTTCGTGCAGGAAGGCGGCCACCCAGCGGTCGTCCTTGCCCCGGTCGCGACGGCGGAGGGCGGAGCGGGCGTCGTCCCTGCCCGCGTGGTCGGGCAGGCTCACTTGCGGGTCCTCCGGATCGCTCTACCGGGGGCGGTTCCTTCGGCAAAGTCGACGAGCTCTCCGTCGCGGACCACGAAGACGCCGCCCACGAGAACGTGCGGGATCCCGGTGGAGGGCTGATCCGGGTCGACGAAGGTCGCCCGATCCAGCACCGTTTCGGGGTCGAAGACGGTCAGGTCGGCATCGGCGCCCGGCGAGACCCTTCCCTTGGCGGCCATCTCCGGCACCATCGCCTCGAGACGCCGCGCGGGCATGAGCGTCATCTTGCGCAGCGCCTCCATCAGCCCGAGTCGGCCCTCGTCTCTGGAGTAGCGGCCCAGCACCCGGGCGAAGGTTCCGGCCCCGCGTGGATGGGCGCGACCGTTCACGAAGGCCACGCCGTCGCTCGCCACCATGACGATGGGGTGTACCAGAGCCTGGAGCATGGCCTCCTCGGGGATGATGTGGGCGATGACGATCCCGCCCTGGCTCCTTCGGCGGGCGAAGCTCCCCGCATCCAGCCGTTCGCCGGTCGCGACCCACTCGATGTCGCCGTAGTTCGCGCCGAGCCGCTGCCGCCAGCCCGGGTCGAAGATGGCGGAGCCGATGCTGGTCGACGCCGCGGTATAAGGGTAAATCTCGGTCGTCACGTCCACCCCGACCTCCTGCGCACCGGCGATCATTTCGAGGACGGGTCCCATTTGCGAGAGCCCGGTCGAGCCGATGTGGACGACATGCACCGAGGCCCCCGTACCGGCCGCGTTGCCGACCATCTCCTGCACGGCTGCGATGGCGCTCGTGGGCTCCAGCACCCCCGAATATCTCACATGAACGAAAACGGTCACACCGTGCTCCGCTGCGGTCTGGAACATGCGGAATATCTCGGGACGCCCCGCTCCGGGCAGGTACTGGAGACCGAGGCCCACCCCTAGGGCGCCGCGCGAGAGTTCGGCTTCCAGGTGACGCTGGATCTCGGCCACCCGCGCCTCGTCGGCCCGCCCGTAGATGGTCTCGCCGGCCGCGCTGTCGAAGGCCAGACGGCGCGCCTCCGAGTAGCTTGCCGACGCCCCGTGGTTGATGCGCCAATCCTGCCGCTCCGCGTACCACTCTTCTATCGGATAGCCGCCGCTCTCGAGCTCGAGGGCCGTGGTGACACCGTCACGCACCTGAAGGTCGCGAGAGAACGGGTCCTGCCCGTGCGCGTGGAGGTCGATGAAGCCCGGCGCGACCACGAGGCCGGAGACGTCCATCACCTCCTCGCCCAGAAGGGTGTCTGCGGTGACCGACACCACCACGCCGTCTCGAATTCCCACGTTCAGCACCGAGTCGGCTCCTGACTCCGGGTCCATCACTCGACCGCCGGCCAGCACGAGATCGTGGACGGTCGGCTCAGCTTCGGGTTGGCAGGCGGCAACAGTACCGAACAGAACAAATGCCGCTAGGGTCGGGGTTCTCAAGTGGGACATCGGGAGCCTCGATATGGTGATGACCCGGCTGGGGCTCGAACCCAGGACCGACGGATTAAAAGTCCGCTGCTCTACCAACTGAGCTACCGGGCCGAAGAAAGATAGAACCGGGAGCCTCACTTCAGGAGGGGTGCGACAGAGATGCGGGAGGACTCGGTAAGTCCAGCGGCCGCCTCCGACCGTTCAGATTTTCAAGCGGAGCTGGTTGCGAAGGAAGCTTCGGCGATGATGCGGGGTCGGTCCCAACTCCAGCAGGGCCGCTCGGTGCTCCCGGGTGCCGTATCCCATGTTGCGCGACCATCCGTAGCCGGGGTACCTCCGGGCAAGACGCCTCATCAGCCGATCGCGCGTCACCTTGGCCACGACGGAGGCGCAGGAGATCGAGTGCACGAGAGCGTCACCCTTGACGACCGCATCGTGCGGAAGCCTTAAGCGCTTCATGGGAAGGCCGTCCACGACCACGTGGCGGGGTTGCCCCACCGGAACCCGTGCGAGCGCCCGCTTCATGGCGAGAGCGGTGGCGTTGAGAATGTTGCGACGATCTATCTCCTCGGCGGACGCCGCTCCGGTCCCAACGACTTCCGCCCATTCCACGATGCGGCGGTAGCACTCCTCCCGCTCCGCTGGAGCAAGCCGTTTCGAGTCGGCCACTCCTTCGACGGGCTCTCCATCCGACAGGACTACGGCGCTGGCCACGACGGGTCCGGCCAAGGGTCCGCGACCGACTTCGTCGATACCGACGACAGGGATGCCGTATGCCCAGAAAGCGCGCTCGTACTCGAGCGCCGCACCCGCAGCGGGCGGAAATTTCGCAGACCGCGACCGGTCGCCGACCCGGCGGTCTACGCCGTTGCGGCCGCCTGCCTCGACCCGGACCTTACCGACGGACGCGCTTCTCCGGAATCCGCGCCGACTTGCCTCGACGACCGCGCAGATAATAGAGCTTGGCCCGCCTTACCCGACCTCTGCGAATCACCTCGATGCCGGCCACCGTGGGGGCCTGGAGCGGGAAGATACGCTCGACGCCGACGCCACCGGAGACCTTGCGGACAGTGAAGGTCTCGTCCAGACCTCCGTGCTTGCGGGCGATGCAGACGCCCTCGTAAGGCTGGAGACGCTCCTTGGTTCCTTCCCGCACGCGGTAGAGAACGCGGACCGTGTCGCCCGGATGGAACTCGGGCAGATCGTCCCTCAGGTTCTGCAGCTCGAAATCTCTGATAACGTTGGGCATGGCGGTGCGCGGCCAAGGCGGGTTTCGTTTGACGGTTAGCCTTGAAATATAGGCTGAGCGGCTGAGCATGTACAGTGCCGACGCGTCTGCGCGTCCTCACGAACCGCCCGATCGCCGTCCCGTGGACGGATCCCGGGGCCGGGCTCGGTCCACGCCTCTTTCCCGATTCAGATGTTCGGCCTGCTCGGCCCGCCAGTGCGCGATGCGCTTGTGGTCCCCCGAACGCAGAACGGCGGGCACCTCGTGACCGCGATAGGATGGAGGCCGGGTGTACGAGGGGGCGCTGAGCCCGCCTCGGTCGTAGAAGGAATCGGTCGAGGCGGCCTCGTGATCCCCCAGGGCTCCGGGAATGAGTCTGACCACGGCGTCGACCACGGCCAGGGCCGCAGGCTCGCCTCCCGAGAGCACGAAGTCGCCCACGCTGAGCTCCTCGGTCGCCAGGTGATCGGCCACTCGCTGATCCACGTCCTTGTAGTGCCCGCAGAGCAGGGTGAGGTCGGGTCGGACCGATAGCCGCACGGCGTCGTCGTGGCTGAAATGCCTGCCGCGCGCCGAAAGGAGGACGACGGCGCCGGCCTGTCCGATCTCGTCGACCGCCCGGAAGAAAGGCTCGGGCTTGAGCACCATGCCGGCCCCTCCGCCGTAGGGAAGGTCGTCCGCGGTCCGGTGCCGATCCCTGGCGTACTCCCGGAGATCGAGCACACGGTAGCTGACCAGTCCCGCCGCCGCCGCGCGCCCGAGGATCGAGAGCGAGAGGGGCGCGGTGAAGTACTCCGGGAAGAGCGTGACCAGGTTGATGCGCATCCGCAGGCCGCGCCTTGCCGCCCCAGGCGGTTTGTCCACCGGCCCTTACAGCTCCAGGAGACCTTCGGGAGGAGCGATCACCATTCGATTCTCATCGAGATCCACCTCCACTACGAATTCCGGTCGATAAGGCACCAGGCAGGGCCTGCTGCCTGTCCCGACCTGCAACAGCTTGCTCTCACCGACATCGAGCAGGTCCTCTACACGGCCCACTCGTTCTCCCGTACGGGTGACCACCTCGAGCCCCACAAGCTCGAAATGGAAGAACTCGCCTTCCTCGAGGGGAGCCAGAGCCTCGAGCGGAGCGAAGAGCAACAGGTGTTTGAGTCGGGAGGCCTCGTTCCGATCTCCGACTCCGGCGAAATGCACTATCAGGCCCTTGTTGGCCGGTTTCACCTCTCCCACGACCAGACGCCGCAAGTCTTCGGCCGAGTTCTCGTTCGCCGAGGCGGTGAGTTCGAACCCTTGGCGATATACCCAGTCAGGCCGGTCCGTGAGCGGATGGACCACGACCGCTCCGCGAGTGCCGTGCGGCCGTCCGATCCGCCCGACGATCAGCCGGGTCGGGCTATCCGTCAAGGTCGGTTTTCCCGTCGAGGCCGGAGCCGACAATCGGGAACACCGAGTCGAACCGGGCCGGTCGGCCTCGCGGCCGTAAGTATCAGGCCTCGGCCGCCCGGGCGGCAGCCTCCTCCGCCAGCATCTCGGCCTTGGTGCCTTCGCGCTCCTGGCTCTCGGCCTCGGACTCGACGTTTCTCTGCGGCTCGCCCACCGCCACAATACCGTCGCCTCCTTTGCGGGCCTTGCGGATGAGGGAACGCACCGTATTGGACGGCTGCGCCCCCCGCTCCATCCAGGAATCGACGGCGTCGAGGTCGATGACGAGTCGCGCAGGATGCGAAAGCGGCTTGTAGTAACCCAAGGTCTCGACGAAGCGGCCGTCCCTGGGAGAGGCGCCGTCGGCTACCACGACCCGGTAGTGAGCCTTCTTCTTCCGGCCCATGCGCCGGAGACGTATTCTGGTTGGCATGGTGAAATATAACGCGGCAACGAACGGACGGTAAGCGAGAGACTCGCAGCGCCGAACTCGCTCCGACTAATTTCCCCCCAGCAATCTTCCCGCACCCGGAATCCTCGGGCCGCCCGGCTTGCCGACCGACCTCATCATCAGCGGCATCATCCTGTTCATCTGCCGATACTGCTTGAGCAGTCGGTTGAGCTCGGCCACAGGTCTTCCGCTTCCGCGCGAGATCCGTACCCTCCTGGATGCGTCGATAATCTCCGGACGAGCACGTTCCTCCGGCGTCATGGAGAGGATGATGGCCTCGACATGCTTCATGCGTTTCGGATCGACGTCCTTGCCGGGGATCTTCATGCGCGAAGCGCCGGGAACCAGCTTGAGCACTTGGTCCAGGGGACCCATGCGCTGCACCTGCTGCATGGCCGAGAGCATGTCCTGGAGGGTGAAGCGACCTCCTTTCTTCAGTTTTTCCTCGAAGGCGCGCGACTCCTTTTCGTCGATGGCCGCCTGAGCCCGCTCCACCAGCCCCACCACGTCGCCCTGGCGGAGAATGCGGCCCGCCAGTCTCCTGGGGTCGGCGCGCTCGAGGTCGGAGATCCCCTCCCCGACTCCGACGAACTTGATCGGCCTCCCGGTGACGCCGAGTATGGAGAGAGCCGCTCCGCCGCGGGAGTCGCCGTCGAGCTTGGTGAGGAGGACGCCGGTGATACCCACCCGCTCGTTGAAGCCCTTCGCGATCCCGACCGCCTCCTGCCCCGTCATCGCGTCGGCGACCAGGAGGGTCTCGTGCGGTCGAACGGCGTCGCGGATCGCTTCGAGCTCGGTCATGAGGGCGTCGTCGAACTGGAGCCTGCCGGCCGCATCCACGATGAGGTAATCGCTGTCGCGCGCCTCGCGCCGAGCCAGCTTCGCGGCGGCCACCGGGTCTCCACCGGCTTCGCCGGCAGTGAATGACGCCCCCACCCGGCCCGCAAGGGTCTTCAGCTGCTCGATCGCCGCCGGACGTTGAAGATCGCATCCTGCAAGCAAGACCGATGCCGACCTGGAAGCCCCTCGTCCCTCCCGGACCGCCACGTGGTGCGCCAGCTTGGCTGCGCTCGTGGTCTTGCCGGAGCCTTGGAGCCCCACCAGCAGAATTACGGTGGGACCGCGTTTCGCCCGGGCTAGCTCGACTTCACCCGAACCCATGAGGGCGGCGAGTTCGTCGTGGACGATCTTGACGAGCTGCTGACCGGGACGGACGGCCTTCATCACTTCGCGCCCGACGGCCCTCTCCCTGACCTTCGCCAGAAAGTCCTTGGCGACCCTGAAGTTGACGTCCGCCTCCAGGAGCGCCCGTCGCAGATCCCTGAGCCCTTCGTCCACCATCCGCTCGTTGAGCACGCCCCGGCCGCGCAGGCGCTTGAGCGCACCGTCGATCCTGTCTCCGAGGTGATCGAACACGGAGGCTACTCCACGTAAATGATCTGCGACCTGCGAGCTCCCACCGACACCATCCGCACCGGCGCGCCGGTAAGCTCTTCCAGCCGGCGCAGATATGCGCGGGCGCGGGTAGGCAGTTCGTCCAGCCGTCTCGCCCCGCTCGTGGGCGCCTGCCAGCCCGGGAGGGTCTCGAACACCGGCTCCACGGTACCGAGCGCCCAGGTGTCTGCGGGAAAGCTATCGACGACCTCGCCGGTCGCCATGCGGTAGGCGGTCACGATCCGGAGCTGGCTCAAGGTGTCGAGCACGTCCAGCTTGGTGACCGCCAGGCCGGTAAGACCATTGACCTGCGCCGAATGTCGGGTGATGACCGAGTCGAACCAGCCGCAACGCCGGGGGCGTCCGGTGGTCGCTCCCCACTCGCCTCCCAGCTTCCGCACCCGTTCGTCCATCTCGGGATCGAAGGCGGACGGGAGCGGGCCCTCGCCCACCCGGCTCGTGTAAGCCTTGACGATCCCGACCACGTCGGTGATCGAGGTGGGACCGATGCCGGCGCCGGTGGTGGCTCCGCCGGCCGTCGTGCTGGACGAGGTGACGAACGGGTAGGTGCCGTGATCGAGGTCGAGCGCGGTGCCCTGAGCCCCTTCGAGCAGAACCCGCCCGCCCGCATCGAGCGTGGACGTGATCTCCGGCCCTACGTCGGTGGCAAGCTCCAGCAGGCGCGGCGTCAGCGCGAGAGCGGCCTCGGTCTCTTCCTCCAACCGGCGGCGAAGGCCGGACACGTCGACGCCTGAACGAGCGATTCTGCCGACAGCGCGTTCGAGCGCCATTCCCACCCGCTCGCGCAGCCGCGAGGGGTTGGCGAGGTCGGCCAAGCGAACGCCGCGACGTCCCGCCTTGTCCTCGTAGGCCGGGCCGATCCCCCGGCCGGTCGTGCCTATGGGCGTGCTCGCCGACTCCTCGGAAGCGTGGTCTAGAGCTCGGTGGTAAGGAAGCAGAAGGTGGGCTCGTCTGCTGACCCCGACCCTCTCGGACAGGTCTATGCCCCGTCCGACCACCCCGTCGTACTCCTTCAGGAACTCGACCGGATCCAGGACGACTCCGTTTCCCAACAGGCAGCGGGTGTCGGGATGGAGAACGCCCGACGGAATCTGATGCAGTATGAACTCGGCGTCATCGACTTGGACGGTGTGGCCAGCGTTGGCGCCGCCCTGGTAGCGAGCGACGACGGCGGCGTCCTCGGCAAGCACGTCCACGATCTTGCCCTTGCCTTCGTCGCCCCACTGCCCGCCCACGACCACCACGCAGGGACCGATCACGCTCTCGATCCGACAGTGCGCCCGACGACCCCGGCGGCCTCGAGCAGAGCTTTCATAGCCACCTTGCGCGGTGCGGCGAGCGGTCCGAGCGGACGTCGGGGCGCTCCCCCGACCATGCCCACCAGGTCGAGAGCGGCCTTCACCCCCGGTACGCCCATACCTGCCACGACCGCATCGTGCAAGGCGGTGACCAAGGCCTGCGCGCGCTCCGCCTCTTCGAGACCGCCGGTCCGGAAGGAGTTGGAGACGGCTGCGGCCAAGACCGGTGCGAAGGCCCCGACCGCGACGATGCCGCCTACCGCTCCCGCCTTCAGGGCGGGGAGGAGGATGCTTCCCGAGCCGACGAGCACCTGGAAGCCGTCGCCGCAGGCGGAGACGAGCTCGGTCGCCTTCCCGAGATCGCCCCGGGAGTCCTTGATCCCGACCACGTTCGGCAGCGTGGAGAGCTCGGCGACCACCGAGGTCGGAAACTCGATCGTGCTGAGCCGCAGCGGTACCTGGTAGACGAGGATGGGAATCGGCGCGGCCTCGGCGACGCTCTCGTAGTGGGCGAGCAGCGCCGGCCGGGTCATCGCGTCCCGGTAGTAGGCGGGCGGACTCACCAGTGCGGCGTCGGCGCCGGCCCTCGCGACCGAGGCCACCGCGGTGATCGCCGACCGCGTGGACTCTCCGGTCGCACCCGCGACGACGATCCTGTCGGGCCCGGCCACCGAACGGGCATCCCGCACGAGGGCGTCGCGTTCGTCGGCGTCGAGCAGGACCGACTCGCCGGTGGATCCGCCGACGAGGACCCCCGAGACGGGCTCCGCAAACCACGACTCCAGGTTGTGGACGAAGCCTTCGCGGTCGACCTCCTCGGTCACGGGGTCGAAGGGCGTCGGGACCGCGAGGTGGGTACCTGCGAGATCGATCATCGGAGTGCCGGCTTGTGAGTGGTGGTGGAATCCGGAGATGAGAGGCCTGTCCGCGGATGACTAGCGCGTTCGTGTCGCTGCGGGATCAGGTCGGGTAATCGCGGCCGGCCCGGTCACTGTGGGGAGAGGAACCGCGCGTCTCCAATCGATCCCCATCCTGCTCCGGACCTCGGCGATTGTCGCGCCAGCGACGGCCCGGGCCCGTTTCGCGCCGTCTTCGAGGATTTCACGAACCCGCGACGGATGTTCCCGGTAAGTCGCGGCTCGCTCCCGGTAAGGCGTGAAGGCCTCGCTGACGGAATCGGAAAGCGAGCGTTTGCACTCGACGCAACCGATCTCCGCCTTGCGGCAGGCCTCGCCGATCTCGGTGCGTCGTTCCTCGTCGGTGAAGTGCGCGTGCAGAGCGAAGACGTTGCACACCTCGGGATCGCCGGGGTCGCTCCGTCGAACCCTCTTGGGATCGGTAACCGCGGTCCGCAACCTCTTCCGGACCTGGGGAGGCTCCGCCAGTATGCCTATCGTGTTGCCGAGCGACTTGCTCATCTTGGCGCTGCCATCCAGACCGAGAATGCGCCCGACTTGCCGGCTGATTAGCGGTCTGGTAACGGGAAAGGTCTTTCCGTACGCGGCGTTGAATCTGCGCGCGATCTCCCGGGAGAGTTCGAGATGCTGGCGCTGATCCTCCCCTACCGGGACCCCGTCCGCCTTGTAGAGAAGAATGTCCGCGGCTTGGAGGATGGGATAGTTGAAGATGCCGGCCGGGACCGACTCGAATCGGCTCGACTTGTCCTTGTACTGCGTCATGCGCTCGAGATCTCCCACCGGGGTCACCGCGTTGAAGAGCCACGCCAGTTCGGTGTGCTCCTTTACGTCGGACTGCACGAAGATGATCGCCCGTTCGGGGTCGAGGCCCACCGCCAGGTAAGAGACCGCCAGATCGAAGACGTTGCCCGGAAGGTCTGCGGGATCCCCGCCTGCGGTGATCGCGTGCTGGTCGACGATGCACCAGACGCAGTCGTACGCTTCCTGCATCTTCACCCAGCGTCGCAGAGCGCCCAGATAGTTGCCCAGGTGCGCCTCGCCGGAGGGCTGCATGCCGCTGAAAATCCGCTCGCGGCGCTGACTCGGCGGAGCGGCGGCTTCGTCGTTGCCGGCAGGAGCCGGTCTGGGTTGCGTGGATTCGGCGGACATGATGGGGGTAGGACCGGCCGTGGAACGGTTGGGGCGCGGGAGCGTATCTGATTCTCGCACCCCAAAAGCTAGCCTTCCCCCGCCAAAGTTGGTATCCCGGCAAGCGCCATGCGAAGCACCAGGTTCTCCACAGGAAGACAAGCGACGCTGACCGCGGTGGTCGCCGTCCTCTTCGGACTTGCTCCGAACGCCGCCAGCCTCGATGCGCAGAACATCCGAGGTTTCGTCTTCAGCGAGGAGTCCGGCGGACCGTTGGAAGGCGTGACGGCTCGCCTCCTCGACCAGGAATACGAGGAGATAGGAGTCGCGACCACCGACGTGCTGGGGCGTTTCTCCTTCGACGTCCCCGGCCCCGCGAACTTGACGGTGGTCGTCGAGTACCCCGGGTATCTCGCGGCGCCGCAGGAGATCGAGGTCTCGGCGCTTCCTCTGGTCATGACTTCGGTCACCATCGGCATGGCGTCGGGCAGGACCGATGTGGCGGCGGAGGCGGAAGGCGACGCGAGAACGGCATTCCTGCGCGGGAAGGTGATCGACTTCGCTTCCGGTGACGGTGTGGAGGGAGCCGCCGTCAGTGAAGCCGGTTCGGGGAGGACCGTGCTCACCCGCGCCGACGGGCGCTTCACCTACGGCGAGCTCCAGCCCGGTCCGATTCTCGTGCAGGTGAGTCGCATAGGTTACCAGACCCAGGAGTGGAGCGTCGAGGTGATCCCCGGCTCGGACTACGACGCCATCATCCCTCTAGGGGAAGAGGTCATCGAGCTCTCGGGAATCGACGTCACCGTGCGCTCCCGAGCGGTGGCACGCCGTCTGCTGCCGATCTACGAGCGCATGGAACGCGGACTCGGAGGACGCTTCCTCACCGCTTCCGACTTCCAACGTCGCGGCTATCAGAGCGTGGGCGCGAGCATCCAGGGACTCCCGAGCGTGAGGGCGCGGCAGGCGGGGACGCGCTGGCTCGTGACCTTCAGACGCGGCGTGACCAACTTCGAGGCGGGCTGCGATCCCGAGGTCTGGGTGGATGGCATTCGGGTGTCCCGCTCGGGACAGTACTCGGAGGACTTCTTCGCCATGAACACCCTCGATGTCGAGATCATCGAGCTCTACCCCAGCCCGGTGAGCATCCCCGCCGAGTACGGAGCCGGCGCCATGTGCGCCATCGGCATCTGGACCAAACGGGGAGGTTAGTCCCTTCCCGGTTCGCCTCCGGGCAGCCTCGGCCGACCGAATCTACCTCCGAGCCCGCCGGCGTTTCGACTCCCCCGGTTCAGGAACGCTCCCCTGGCCGCCAATGGCGCATTCTCCGGTTTCTTCGCATTATTCGCAGGGGGTCGCCCCGACCCCGCGCCGCCCACACCTTCCCCGAGAGGACCTTATCGTGAAAGCCACGCCACTCATTCTGCTGACCGCCCTCACGTTCAGCGGCCTGCCCGCTTCGGCTCAGGAGGTGGAAGCCGATTCCGCCGCAGCCTCCGACACCACCGAAGCCGAAGGCAAGGAATACAGCGACGTAATCACCGAAGATGCCGTCACCAGCGAGGGGCTCTTCGACACCCACATGGTCGACGGCGATCTCTTCTACGAGATCCCGAACGAGACCTTCGGGCGCGAGATGCTCCTGCTCACCCGCATCGCCCGCACTCCGGACGGCGTGGGCTACGGCGGTTCGAAGGTCAACACCTCCACCGTCCGCTGGCAGCACGACGAGGCTCGCGACAGGGTCCTGTTGAGACTCGTCAGCTATCAGAATTTCGCGGACGACACCACGGCCATCTCGGAAGCGGTGCGCAATTCCAATTTCGAGCCCATCGTCATGGCGTTCGACATCGAAGTGATGAACGAGGATTCCTCGGCGGCCGTCATCAACGTCACCGATCTCTTCACCGACGATGTGGTCCTCATCGGGCTGCAGAAGTTCAGGCGAACGGCCTACTCCGTCCGCCGTCTCGACGGCGACCGGACCTACATCGTCAGAGCCACAGCTTTCCCACGCAATGTCGAGGTACGCCGCGTGGTCACTTACGACGCCACGGAGGCCCCCTCCAACGGGCAGTCCAACACGCTCTCGATGGAGATGCATCACTCGATGCTCATGCTGCCCGACGACCCGATGGAGCCGCGCTACTGCGATGAGCGGGTGGGCTTCTTCTCCACCAGTCAGACGGACTACGGTCTCGACGAGCAGCGGGCGCGCTCCGTCTGCTTCGTCACGCGCTGGCGGCTGGAACCGAGCGAACCGGAGGCCTACGCGCGCGGCGAGCTGACCGATCCGGTCGATCCCATCGTCTACTACATCGATCCGGCGACCCCGGAAAAGTGGGTGCCGTACCTGAAGCAGGGGGTCGAGGACTGGCAGCCGGCCTTCGAGGCCGCAGGTTTCAGCAACGCCATCGTCGCCCGCGACGCGCCCAGCCCCGAGGAAGACCCGACCTGGCACCCGGAGGACGCGCGCCACTCCGTGATCCGCTATCTCGCCTCCGACGTCCAGAACGCCAGCGGTCCGCACGTCCACGACCCGCGCACGGGCGAGATTCTGGAGAGCGACATCCAGTGGTATCACAACGTCATGAACCTCCTCAGGAACTGGTACTTCACCCAGACCGCGGCTGCAAACGAGGCGGCTCGGGGAGTGAAGTTCGACGACGCCGTCATGGGCGAGCTGGTCAGGTTCGTTTCGGCGCACGAGGTCGGTCACACCATCGGATTGCAACACAACATGCAGGGATCTTCGAGCTACACGGTAGCTCAGCTGCGCTCCCGCTTCGTCTGCGACAATGGCGTCGCGTCCTCGATTATGGACTACGCCCGCTTCAACTACGTCGCACAGCCCGGAGACGACACCTGCTTCGACCCGGTGGTGGGACCGTACGACCGCTTCGCCATCGAGTGGGGATACCGGCACTACCCCGGCACCGACCGCAACTCCGAGCTGGAAGGTCTCAGGGAGATGGTGGTCGAGATGCAGGAAGACCCGATCTACCGTTTTTCCAGCCCCAACGGCCAGGATCCGACTTCTCTGACCGAAGCGATCGGCGACGACGCAATGGAGGCCTCCGACCTCGGCATCCGCAACCTGCGCCGGATCGTGGAAAACCTCCAGGACTGGAGCTATGAAGAGGGCGAAGACTACTCGCAGCTCGAGGAGCTCTACGGCAACATCATCTCGCAGTGGAGCCGGTACACCGGGCACGTGGTGGTGAACGTGGGCGGCGTGGTGACGACGCGAAAGCGCCAGGGCCAGGAAGGCGTGATCTACGAGATGGTCGACGCGGAGGATCAGCGCCGAGCGGTCGATTACCTGGCGCAGCATGTCTTCCGGACTCCGGAATGGCTTCTCGACGCCGACATTCTGCGACGCTTCGGCGGCTCGGGAGTGCCGGACAGGATCGGAGCCTCGCAACGCGGCGGACTCGTCCAGCTTCTCAACTTGGCTCGAATGAAGAGGCTCGTCGAACAGGAAGCCTTCCACGGCTCGGACGCGTACTCGCTCGGCGACATGCTCGACCACACCCGCGAGGCCATATGGTCGGAGGCCATGTCGGGCGGTTCGACCGACACCTACCGGCGCAACCTGCAGCGCGCGTACGTGGACCACATGGCGGGCCTGCTCGAAAACGAGGAGGCGAGAGCGAGCGACATCGGCCCGTTCGTCAGGGGGCAGCTAATGACTCTGAGAGAGGAACTGGAGGCGGCCGCGGCTTCGACCGATCACCGGGCGACCCTCCTCCACTACAGGGACTTGATCGCCAGGATCGAAGAGATTCTGGACATGGACTGAGCGCCCGGGGGATCAAGGCGCCCGTCCCGGTCCGGTTGGCCGTTGGGGCGACCACGCCTTGCAATGCCAAGAGCGGGCCCGGGCGCGAAGACCCGGACCCGCTCCGCGGACGGTAGGACGGGTTGACTTCCCGGCCTCCCTCCGAAGACCTTCAGAGGCGTGTCGCTACGAAGCGATCTCGATGCGGCGACTTCTGGCCTCGCTCGACTTCGGCAGCAGCACGGTCAGCACACCCTGGTCAAGAGAGGCCTTGGCGTCGCTCGCGGCGATGGAACGTGGAAGGGCGAACGCACGGCTGAATTTCCCGAAGCGCCGCTCGTCGAGGCGGACGCGCTCGTTGTTCTCCGACCCGGTTTCCGCGTCTCCGGCGCTGCCCAAGATCGTGCCGGGACGCTTCTCGCCCTTGATCGTAAGCACGCCGTTTTCCAGCTCGACGCTGACGTCTTCCGGACGAAGCCCCGCTAGTTCGACGTTGACGACGACGTTGTCGTTCGTCTCCACTACTCCGACGGGCGGGGTGAAGGCGACGGAGCTCTCGATGCCGTCGCCATGCTCGAAGAGTCGTCCGAGGCGGTGGGGCAGGTCCGTGAACTCCTTGAGGGAGAGGTGGGGGGTGAGGGGGTAGTTGGCAAGTGGCATTTCGTCCTCCGGTCGATGACCGCGGCTGGGGTGATCCGGGCCCGGACCTAGGAGCGGTCGGGCGCCGACCCGGTCCGCTTGCAACCCCTGTGCCGGCCCTGAGCACGTCCTGCCGATCACCGCGCTGCAAGACCTGGCCTCTTTGACCGAAACGTCAGTCCGCAGAGTATGTCACAGCGGCCGACCCCGCCGGAATGGCAGCAGCGACGGTATGTCGTACGCCGGGGCATCCCGATCCCAGGCCGGTCCGACGACCGTGATCCCTTCGACATGACGGATTATTGCCCTACCGAAGACTACGTTTAGATTGATAGCATATGGTCCGACTACCGGCCGATACCGACGAGGTAGCAGGAGGCGGGTATCTCGTGACAGATCAGGAGGATGTGGTGACACCACCGGACAGGCGGTTCAATAGTTTTTCAGATCTGCAACGAGTGGTTGGCGGCGGGAGGCCACCAGGCGTCGAGACTGTGAGCGAAGCTTCCCAGGGTTCGGGATTGAAGGTCGACGCTCGTCTTTCTCCGGAGTCTCCACCGGACACCGTCGACCGATGTCGCGAATTTCTGATGGGCGAGTTGCTGAAACGCCTTCCGGGCGCTGCTTCCGCCGATCTTGAACGCGGAATCCGACCCGGTTTCCGATGTGAGGAGCAGGGCGCCGACTCGCTCTGCACGGTCAGGGTGGTCGAAGGGCTGGAGGATCAATGGATGGCCAGGTTGATTCTCGCCGGGAGCGAGCGCTGGGTCAGCGAAGTTCGGGTATCCGCTACGCCCGACTCCGACCCCGTCGTCGGCTTCAGAGCGTTCACCCGCGAGGCGGTGCCGGGACCGGATCCGAGGATCGTTCCCGAAATTCTCGCGTCGGTGGCTCAGGAATTTCCTTTGCTCCTCCACGACCAGCCGGTGTCGTCCCGACCGACCCACATAGCCAGCCATGCCGAACTCGACTTCCTTCTCAGCTATCTGCTCGACCCTGAACGCAGGCTTTCGGCAGTGGTCGCGACTATCCCGCACGAAGGCGAGGATCCCCTCCCCTCGCGCCGACGCGTGGACGCTCTCGCTCGGAACCTGACCGGAACGGCGACCGTCTTTACGTTGGCAAGTCGGTGCACTTACTTGCTCTCGGACAAGGTCGGCAAGCAGCGCTCGGTCTACGGGGGCGCCTGGCGTCTTTATCTGCCCGGCTTTTCCCCGATGTCGAATCAGTACCACCACCCGCTCTATCTGGGAGAGCGGGTCAGGACTCCGGGAGGCGCCGCCCACATTGAAGAGAAGATTCGCAGGGAGATCCTCGCCGCAATGCCTCAACCGCCGGAGCCCGACCCGGATTTCGGCAAACTCAGAAGGAAGGCCGAGGCGCTCGCCCCTGCCCCGCCTCCAAGCCGCAGACGGACTGCCGGGGTGCGTGCTACGGCCTCCAAGTCGGGCTTTTTCGCCCGCTTCCGGGAGCTCTTCCGAAGGCGCGGCGGCCCGAAGACCCCGACGGACGGTCACACCGGCACGGCGGACAACGTCACCGGAGCGGTGGCCGTCGCGGAAGACGGAACGGCTCCCGGACTCGCTGCGCAAGAAGAAGCGCAGCCGGCCCGACCGCCAGCCGCAGCCCGGGGCGGCGGAGCCTCCCGACCTCGCCGCCCCGGCTCCCAACGCTGGAGAACCAAGGCATCGAATCTGCGGAAGGAGGTCCTGGCGGCGACCAAGGAGCGCGACCGAGCCACCGAGCGTCTGCGAGAGGTCCTCAAGCTGGTTCCGGTCCTCGGAGAGAACGCGGATGCGTCCATACCCTTTCCCATCGAATGGAGCGAACTCGCGGACTGGTGCGAGGAGCACTTCGAGCAACGCCTCGTCCTGCTGCCTTCGGCCCGGAGCTCGATCGGGCGGGCGCTCTACAGCGATGTCGGCATGGCCGCGCGTTGCATCTTCTGGCTCGCGACCAGCTATCGGATCGGACGTCTCCGGGGCAACGCGCCCGACCTGAGCGGCGCGATCGACGAACTGCCCGGCGTGCACAACCAACCGTGCGGAGGCGACACTTTCGACGTGCAGTGGAACGGCACGAGCCGTAAGGTGGAATGGCATCTGAAGAGCGGGGGCAACACCCGCGACCCGGGCCGTTGCCTGCGCATCTATTACCTTTGGGACCCAGTTTCCAGGAAGGTCGTAGTTGCCGACATGCCAGCGCACAGAAGATCGGCGGCGAGCTGAGCGGCCGGCACGCATACCAGCCGAGCCAGACGTGTTCCAGAACCCCGAGATCGATCCCGCTGCACTGACTTCCCCGGAAGACCTGACCTGGAGGCCGCTTCATCCGCGTTTCGCTCTCCGGCTTCAGGTGGGAAGGCTCGTGTACCGCATTCCTTTCCTGATCAGTGCGGCCGCCCTCCTGCCACTGGCGCCTCTCGACGGTCTTCCGGCCTGGGCTGCAGAGCTCGCACCCCGGGTCGGCGTGGGCGTGTGGTGCATCGCGATCATATTGTCGGTGCGCGACCTGGCATGGCCCATGGTCGAGGTTCCACGACGCGGATACGTGCTGCGCTCGCACGACATCGTGTTCCGCGCGGGCGTGCTCTGGCGTTCGGTCGTGGCGGTGCCCTTCAGCAGGATTCAGCACACCCAGACGCATAGCGGGCCGCTCGACCGACGCTTCGGCATCTCGACGCTGACAATCTGTCCGGCCGGCGTTGCCACCCACGACCTCGAGGGACTGGCGGCCGACACCGCGGAGGAACTGCGGGCCTACATCTCCAGCCGGATCGAGGCCGAGCCTCCCCCGCTTCCGGCCCGGGTGTCCGACGTGTCGCGCCTGCCCGCCGCGCCCATGTCGGACGCGGATCCGAGCCCGGACGTTCCCGCCGATCCCGATCCGCCCGCAACGGAGGCCTTCGCTCCCCGAGACAAGCGGTGACGACGGTACCCGTGGAGGTATGGCGGCGCACCTCGCCGCTGGCCGCCGTCTACTTCCTCGCCGGGGTGTTCGGCCGAACCACAAATCTTCTGCAGGTCGGCCCCGTGCTCGGCTTCATCGGCTTACGCTACCGGGAAAACCCGGAGTTAATCGTGATTCTGCCTGCGCTCGCGCTGCTTGCGGCAGTCGTCGCCGGGCTCCGCTACTGGTTCTTCCGCTACCGACTAGAATACGACCGCATACTCGTCCGGCAGGGCGTTGTGAAGCGCACCGCCCTCAGTCTGCCCTTCGAACGCGTGCAGGGGGTCAAGGTGAAACGCTCCCTGATAGATCGTCTGTTCGGCCTCGTAACGGTAAGTCTCGACACGGCGGGAAGCAGGGAGACCGAGTGCCGGCTCCCCTGCGTCACCGTAGATGTGGCCGAATGGCTTGAAGCCGTTGTCGAGGGCGAAGAGCTCGACGACGCTTCCGCAGTCCAGACCGAGTCGCCGCTAGTCGAGAACGCCGGAGTGTCGGTTCTCGCTCGGCGGACACTTCTGAAGCTGGGAGGACGCGACATCGCCCAAATAGGGCTCTCCACCGCCGGACCCACCGTCTTCGGTGCCTTGGTCGTCGGGGTAATGATAGTGCTCGCGGTTGAGGCCCGGCGACTCGCCGACACTGTCTCAAGCGGGGAGACGTCCGTGGAATCGTCCTTCGGGGTTGCCGTGACCTTCATTGCCTCTTCGATAGTCTACATCGGCATGATGGTTTTCCTCCTGCCGATGAACATAGTCCGAGCCTGGCTGCGTTTCCACGATTACGCGCTCTCGGCGGAGGGGGGCACGTTGAGGGCGCGAAGCGGTCTTCTCACACGGCGGACCGTGGTCGTCGGTCTGACGAAGATCCAGGTGCTGCGCCTCAAGCAGACTCTCTTCTTGCGCGGGCTCCGGAAAGCCGCTCTCGAATTACGGCCCGTGACCCTCGACCAAACGGCGGCGACAGAGGTGGGCTGGGGCGAGGAGGTCACGGTGTTGGGCGTCCCTCTCGTTACCGAGTCTCAGGCCGAGGAGCTGAGAGCGGTGACCCTAGGGGAGGAGGGTCCGGATCTGACCCTGCTTCCCGGCGACCCGCGCCACCGAGCGGTGTCCGCTCACTATCTTTGGAGCTTCGGGTTCCGTTCAGCCGTCGCAGTACTGGTAGCGAGTGCGGCTCTGCATTTCGTCAGCGAGCTCTCACCTGTTCTCCAAGCGTTGCTCGGGACCGACCCCGGCGGCCTGGCCTTCAGGGCCGTACCCGTCCTGGCGGTAATCTGCGGGCTGGGCTGGCTGCGCTGGCGCAATTTCGGGTACTTTCACGACGACGACGGGATGGCGATCAGGCGGGGCACGCTGGGACGCAAGGTCGACGTCTTCCTTTTCCGCAAGACCCAGGCGGTCACTGTCAGGCAGTCGTTCATCCAGAGATGGTTCGGGCTGGCGACCCTCCGGGTCCAGGTCGCAAGCGGGGACCTGTCCGTGCCCTATATCCCCATGATCACGGCTCGGACCCTGCGCAACCATATGTTGTGGTGCGCCCAGACGAGCCGGGTGCGGTGGCACTAGTAGCACTAGACTGGACTAGACTAGTAGGCGGCGACCTCCCTATCGTCAACTGCAGGAGTGCCGAGCTCGTCGCTCGCGCGCGAGGTTGGCCGCGGCTGCAAAGCTAGTTCACCACGGGTCCCACCACTCGGCGAATCGTGACCGCGATGTCCCGCGCTACGAAAACTCGATCCGGCAGGACCACGACATCCCTGACCAGGTTCCCTCTCGTGTGAAAACCCTCACCGCCTGGAATGACGAAGGAGGGATCGTCATCCTGAAGCGGGACCGTGAACGCCACCGGTCCAGAGCCAAGGCCGGTGGACGCGACCCACAGCCTGTCCGCCATCAGCTTCGCATCACGCAATGGTCTGATTGTTGCCTCGGGAATGTCGGCCATTCGGATCGCATCCGCAATGGCGCGCACTACGGTCGCCGGCATCGGAAGCTCCGTCAGCGACTCGATGGTCGCGCCATCGTCACTCACGGCAGCCAGCCAGCCGCGCAGCACCGGCCCGTTCAGCAGGACCGCAACCTCACGATCACCTAACGGAGCCAGAATCCACCCCAACCACCGCTCTTCAACACCGGCCTTCGCAAGTGCGTCCGGAACATCTGTGGAGTTCGTCACGACGACGGGTCCATCACCCTCGACTCGCATCAGCAGCCCCTCGATCTCAGCGAAGAGTCGGTCTGGCCGCGGTTGCGTCGCTACCTGGACCGAAGGGACAAGGACCATACCGTCGCCGAGGGGTGCGAAGGTGAGCGCAGGCATGTCGGTCATGGGTCTGGTTTCCGCGACCGTCCCGTCATCCATGAAAAGCGTCAAACGGTGTCTGTCGAGGACCCACACCCCACCTGCGGTTGGCCGTATGGAGTTGGGGAGCTCGAGCTCTCCAGGCCCCTCGCCTTCGCCACCGAACGTTGCCAGATGGGTACCGTCGAGCCCGATCCGATGGACCTGCTCGAAGCCGGGGTCCAGGACATATACGGACTGCCCGTCCGCCGCCAAGGCGAGTTCGCGAACCCTTGCCAAAAGGGGGCCGCCCGGTGGAGGATAAACGGCGATGGTGTCGCCGAGCTCGAGAATCGTCTGGGGTGCCTCGGATACCGATCCGACCTGAGGCTCGGGCTCCGCGCAGGACGTCAACGCCGTCAGACCCAGAACCGGTAACACCCCGACGCATTGCGGCCGCCGGGATGTCCGAATTTCGTGGTCCGACACGTGTCGAATCTGCACGAGATCTAGTATCTCCTTATGGAGATCGGCCAGTGCGGGAAGGAGTGTATGGATCTGAATCTGGATGAGTGTGGCCGGATTTCGGTGTTGAGGCAGGTAAGCCCGAGGAACGCGCTGACGCCTGCAGCCGGGGGGCGGAGCGGCCCTGCTTTAGCTTAACCCAATTGAACCCCAATGCCAGATACCCGATCAGAAACCGAGCGGGTACCCGATAACCATCGGTCGCAATTCCGCCCAGCCGAACGCATGACGAGAGCGGAGCGTATGCCCCCGAATCTGCCTCGGCGTGCAGCCGTGAACCTACCCCGTCACGGCCTCCCCGATCGCCACGGTTCCGTAGGCGATGAGCGCGAAGCGGATGATTCTCCCGGCTGTTCCCCCGACCAGAAATCCGGCCAGCGGGAGTTTCACGACTCCGGCGGCCAGCGACACGATGTAGAAGGGCGGGAAGCCGGTGAGCGAGCTCACGAACACGAGACCCCAACCTCCGGCGCGGACCTTCTCGACCCGGCTGGAAGCCTTGTCCATGGCCTTTCTGGCCCGAGCGGGAAGGCGATCCGGCACCCAGCGCGCGAGTGCGTAGAGGAGGGCTTTCGAGACCATCTGGCCGATCGAACTGGCGATCGTCAACGGCCAAAGATCCGAAGGCGAGGCGACCACCGCCGCTCCAAGGATGACCTCGGCGTTGAGGAACGGGAGCAGGCCGCTCCCGATGGAGGCGACGAAGACCGAGCCGATCAGCTCGAGGTTCACTGGTTGCGGTCCACGGCGGCGAGAGCGAGTCGGGCGGCGGCGAGCGCGGCGTCTCCGCCTTCGACCAACCTGATTCGGACCTCCTCCCGGCTTCGGATCTCATCCCGTGCGGCGTCCCGCCGGCGTGGGTGGCTTCGTCCGCGAGCCGCCAGGCCGTCCACGACCAAGTTTCTCAGCGGGCCTCCTTCCCCAACGAGTCCGCCAACCAATGCCAGCGGAGCCGGCTCCATCCACGGCCCCGACCGCCGCACCGCTCGACGGGCGAGCTCGGTCAACGCGGCCCGCGCGTCCTCGACTATGGCCTGGGCCGCGTGGTCGCCTTGCTCATACTCGCCGAAGACCAGGGGCGCGAGGTCGGCAAGATCTCTCCGCGTGGCTTTCTCGGCCCAGGTGACGATGTTCGCGTCGCCGAGATGCCCGGCGACCCTATCGGTGAGGGAGGTCTCGGGGTCGCGGCCGTCGGTGGCTCGGGCGACCGCCTTCAGCGCTCGCATTCCTATCCAGCAACCGCTCCCGGCGTCGTCGATGGCAGGCCCCCAACCTCCCACTCGAAAGCGGCGATACCCGCCGGGAGCCTCCGGCGAGGTGCGCCTAGCCAGGGCCACCGACCCGGTCCCGGCGATGACGACCACTCCTTCGCCGGTCCCGAAGGCCGCGTGCAAGGCGGTATCCGCATCGGTTCCGACCGTCACGCGCTGCGCCAATCCCGTCGAGCGGAGCGCCTCTTCCAGTTGGCTCGCCACCCCTGCCCTGCCGGCTCCGGCGACTCCCGCCCAGAGCGAAGCGGCCGGAAGCTCGGCTCCGGCTCGGTCGACCGCCTCCCGCACCGCCGACTCGATCGCTTGCGTCGTGGGAGCGAGATCGTTCGAGGTCGCCGCCGCCCCGCAGGCGTGGGCGGAGCGGGCCAGCAGGCGTCCGTTCCTGTCGAGCACGACGGCCCGGGCGTTCGAGGCTCCGCAGTCCAAGCCGACGACCCAGGTCAACGACGCCTCCTCCTTGCCGCCATCCGGGGGAGCAGGGCCATGACGGCACGGCGCAGCGCGCCGACGCCCGTTCCCACGAGGAGGGTGACCGTCGCACCGACGGGCACGTACCAGGTCCAGGCGACGTCGGTGCTGAGCCAGATCCAGACGACGAAGCCGAGCCCGGCGCTCATCCCGACGATCGCGGTGCGCTGCCCCGGGCGGCGGGTGAGAATCGCGAGCAGGAACGCCCCCAGCAGCGCACCGTAGACAACGCCGGCTATCGCCAGCGCCACCTCCACGGCCGAGCTCTCCCGACCCAGGGGGATGAACATGATCGCCCCGACGGTGAGCAGTCCCGCCCAGACCGTCGTGAAGAATCGTCCGGCCCGAAGGATGCGTCGGTCATCACCTGCGGCACCCGCGAGAGGCGCCCAGAAGTCGTAGGCGGTGGCGGAAGCGAGCGAGTTGACCGACGACGAGAGAGACGACATGGCCGCTGCGAAAACCCCGGCGATGAGCAAACCGCTGAGGCCGGCAGGCAACTGCTCCACGATGAAGAGCGGGAAGATCTCGTCGCTCGCGCGGAAGCACCCACCGGCACCTACGTCGCAGCCACTGTAGTACGCCCACAACCCGATGCCCACCAGGAGGAAGAGCGCGAACTGGACGATCACCGCCGCTCCGCTGCCCACGAGGGCCTTCTGGGAGGCGCGCAGGTTCCTGCACGTGAGCAAGCGCTGCACGATCAGGTGGTCGGTGCCGTGCGAAGCCATAGCGAAAACCGCTCCGCCCAGGACCCCGGCCCACACCGTGTAGGTGGCGTTCCAGTCGGGCCACGGCACGTCCCAGTCGAGCAGTTGCAGCTTGCCGGCCTCCCCGGCGGACGACAGTATCTCGCCCCAGCCTCCGGCGACCATGAGCTCGAGCGCAACGATCGCGACCGCGGCCCCGAGCAGGTAGAGCCCCATCTGCAACGCGTCCACCCAGATCACCGCCTTGATCCCCCCGAAATACGTATAGACGAGGGTGAGGACCGCGATCACCGCGATGGACGCCGAGTAGGGCAGGCCCGTGATGAGCGCGAGCGGGATCGCCGTCGCGAATAGGCGCACGGAGTCGGCGAGCAGGCGAGTGACCATGAAGATCGCCGAGGTGAAGCGCCGGGTCCCGGTGCCGAAGCGGCGTTCCAGAAGTCCGTAGGCCGTGGTGAGCTCGCCCTTGCGGTACGCGGGCAGGAAGACGAACGCCACGACGATCCGTCCCAGGAGGTAGCCTGCGGTGAGCTGGAGAAAGACGAGGCTCCCGAGGTAGCTCACGCCCGGAATGCTCAGGAAGGTCAGGGTGCTGGTCTCGGTCGCCACCACCGAGAGCATGACGAGCTTCCAGGGCATGGCGCGAGCGCCCAGGAAATATGAGGCTCCGTCGCGTTGGTTGCGCCCCAGCCACGCGCCCCATGCAGTCACCCCGGCCATGTAGACCACCAGCACCGCCACATCGAGGGCTCCGAAGCCGCTCACGGTGCAAGTCCCCGGGTTCCGGTCACCTTGTAGGCCTCCATGGCGAAGTATGCGGGCAGACCGAGCGAGCGCATCTCTTCCGCGGTGCCCCTATTGCGGTCCACGACGCGCTGCCAGAACTCGCGGGGGTCGTGGCCCGGGAACGGCGCGCTGTCCTTCTGGGATTCGTGGCGGAATATCGCCTGCGTCTTGAGATGGAGCTCCATGTCGGAGAGGGGGGTCAGCAGGTCGGCCTCGGAGAGACTCCACTCCTGCCACGCTCCCCGATAGAGCCAGAGCTCGGGCTCCGGTCCTTCGTAACGGTCCAGAGCCTTTTCGACGGCCTCCAGACACATGCGATGCGTCCCGTGCGGATCCGAGAGATCGCCGGCGGCGCAGACGATCTCGGGGTGAACCTCCGCGAGAACACCGCGCACGACCTCCACATCCTCCGTGCCTATCGGGTCCTTGCGCACCGTGCCGGTTCGATAGAAGGGGAGGTCGAGAAAACGGGCGCTCGACGAATCCACTCCGGTCGCCTCCAGCGCCGCGACCGCCTCGGTCTCCCGCACGATCCGCTTCAATGCCTGCACCTCCGGCGCATCCGCGTCTCCCGCCCCCTTGGCCCGAAGCAGTTCGCAGACGCGGCGAGCGAGATCGGAGGCCGCTTCCTTTCCCATGAAGCCGAGTGCGGCCGCGGAACGTTCCACGAAGTCGAGATAGCGCCGGATTTCGTGATCGAAGACCGCGATGTTGCCCGAGGTCTGGTAGGCGACGGTCAGGAGGTTCTCGTTCTGGGCGAGCTTGCGCAGGAGCCCACCCATCGATATCACGTCGTCGTCGGGATGAGGGGAGAATACCAGAATACGTTTCTCTCGGGGCAGCCTGCTCTTCCCTCGAATCTTGTCCGAGAGCTCGTTGAAGACCCTCCCGTTGAGCTCACCCGCGCCGTACCTCGCCACCAGAGAGCTCAGGTGGTGCTCGCGATAATCGTCCTCGGAGAGGTGCAGAATGGGTTTGCCAGCTCGACTGCTGAGCCAGATCACGGCCTCCGTGACGCGCTCGGAGCGCCACTCGACAGATCCGACCAGCCAAGGCGCGCGAGCGCGCGTAAGATCGGCTGCGGCTGCGGGATCGAGATAGACGGTCGCGCGGGGGTGCTCCTGGAGATATGTGGCGGCGACGTCGGGGTGCGGCTTCCCTTCCACCGCTCGACGGACTATCGGCGCCTTGTGCTCGCCGGTCGCAAGCAACGCGATCTCGCGGGCCTCCAGAATGGTGGCCACACCCATGGTGACGGCTTGGGGAGGCACCGCCTCCTTAGTGAAGAAATCTCCTGCGGCGTCGTTCCGAGTCACCGAGTCGAGATAGATGAGCCGGGTGCGGGAGTCTCGTTCCGACCCCGGTTCGTTGAAGCCGATGTGACCGGTGCGACCGATGCCGAGCAGCATGAAATCGATTCCGCCTGCTTCGGCGATCCTCCGTTCGTACTCGGCGCAGTGAGCCTCTACCTCAGTCGCCGGCAGGTCTCCCCTGGGGATGTGGGCGTGTGCGGGCGGTATCCCCACCGGACCCCAGAAGTTTTCACGCATATAGCGCCGGTAGCTGTGCCTGCTCTCCGGCTCCATCGGATAGTATTCGTCGAGGTTGAAGGTCACCACATTCGAGAAGTCGAGCCCCTCTTCTCGATGGATGCGCGCGAGCTCGCGGTAGACCCCGAGCGGCGTCGACCCCGTGGCCAGACCGAGAACCGCCTTGCGCCCCTGGGCCTTGCGCTCCCGGATCACTCCAACTATCCGGTCGGCCACATGAGTCGCGACCCGGTCGTGGTCGGAGAGTGTCCGCACCCGGACTCGCTCCCTGCTCCGTCGGGGGGTGCTGCCGGCGGAAGGTGGTGTCGTGGGCATGGGTCGAATTGGCGTGGCGGGTCGCTTCCGTCAGCGCGACCCTCGGGGTTCGACCTCGCGGTCGTCGACGGCGAGCGCCGCCGCATCGTGAACCGCGCGCCTTAGCGGAACGTGGCGGGAGTTCTCCCGGGTGGGGTGCACCCGATTGGTCAGCAGCACGACCCAGAGCTCGAGTTCCGGGTCCATCCACAGCGAGGTCCCGGTGTAGCCGGTGTGTCCGAAGGAGCGCAAGCTGAAGTAGTCGCCGGCCGAGGATCTCTCGGACGGGGTGTCCCATCCGTGGGCGCGGGTCGAGGTGGAGTCGAAGGCCCGCGTGAATAGGGCGAGCGTCCCCTCGCCCACGACGCGCCGCTCCTCGTTTCGTTCCACCGGGCACGGCTCTCCCGCTATCCTTCCCGGGACGCAGGCAGGCGCGCTCCCGCCGTCGAGCATGACGCGAGCGAAGACGGAGAGGTCGACGGCGGTGCTGAACAGACCGGCGTGGCCCGCGATTCCACCCATGGCGTCGGCGTTCTCGTCGTGGACTCTGCCCCAGACCAGCTCGCCCCGCCAGTCCTCGTCGAATTCGGTCGCCGCGATCCTGGGGCGGAGACCTGCGGCAGGGCGGTATCTGGTGTCGAGCATACCCAGCGGCTGCCAGACCCTGCCTTCCAGAAATCGATCGAGCGGCTGTCCGGCTACCTCCTCGATCACCCAGGCGAGCGTCATCACGCCGATGTCGGAGTAGACAGTCACCTCTCCCGGCGGGCCGTCGAGCGGTTCTGCGGCGGCGGCGTCCTTGTAGGCGTCCACGCCCGAAAGCTCGGTGAACCAGCGGCGGAAGGGCGGCAGTCCGGTGCGGTGGAGCAGGAGATGCCTTACCGTGACCTCCCGCTTGAGGTCGTCACCCTCGGCCCACCAGGGCAGATAGCTCACCACGGGTTCGTCGAGCTCCAGACGACCTTCGTCCACGAGGATCATGGCCGCAGTGGTGGTTCCCACGACCTTCGACACCGAAGCCAGATCCCAGATCGTGGTCGGCTCCACCTCCCGACCGCTTCCGTAGGCGAGCTCGCCGTAGCCGGCCAGTTTGACCAGCCTGCCGCGCCTGCCGACGGCCACGGCCATCCCTGAGGCGACCGAGTCGGCGATGCCGGCCTGCATGATCTCGTCTATGCGGTCGAGCACCGTGCCGGACATGCCCACGGTCGCCGGGTCCGCGACCGTCACCTCCTGTGCGCGTGCCGCCGCCCCCGATCCGCGGGCCACGATGCCGGCCGCCACCAACGGGTCCTCCACGTCGACCCTGCCGACCGGCGGGCGCACTGCCTCCCGAACGAACCCGTCACCGATGGCCAGATCGGGCGGAATGGCGATGGGCAGCCTGCCTGTGACGGCCTCCTCGCCGAAGAGGGCGCGCGCGACGGCCCGCTCGGAAGCCGCATCGTCTCCCCAGGCGATCAGGTGGGTGGTGACCGCAGGCAACGCCCGGGCGAGATAGGGACTCCGCAGCGAGACGAGTATCGTCGGTCGCTCGCGAGCCGAGCCGTTCACCAGATCTCGGAAAGGTGCGGGCAGGGCGTCCTCGTCCGAGCCCCGCGACGGATGCACGTATACCGAAACCAGGGCGCGGTCGGCCGCCGCCAGGAGGGAGGCCGCCCGGCGGTAGGCGGCTTCGTCGCTGCGTTCGTCGAGCTCGACGGTGGGAAGGTCGGGCAGGCGGTCGGCGAGCGCCGCGTCGAGCGCGCGACCGGTCCAGAGCCAGCTGGAGCGCGTGAACCGAACGTGTACGGTTCGCTCGGCGCTGACGCTCGATAACGGAACCAGCTTTTCCGCGTCCCGAGCCAGCGTGATGGACCGAGTCGCGACGCTGTCGGCGAAGGCCAGGTGTTGGCCCGTGCCGACGTGCGCATCCACCTCGTCTAGCGATACGAAGCGGTCGCGATGGAGACCCAGCCTGGCCTTCAGGGTCAGAATCCGGCGCACGGACGCCTCCACTCTCTCTCTCTCGACGCGCCCGGTTTCGACCGCGGCCACCACCGCCGCGATAGCGGTTCCGACCTCCTTGGGCGAAAGAATTACGTCGGATCCGGCCTCCAGCGAGCGCACTGCGGCCTCGCCGACCCCATAGCCGTCGGTGATGGCCCTCATGGTGAGCGCGTCGGTGAAGAGCACGCCTGTGAAGCCGAGCTCGGAGCGAAGCAGATCGGTCATCACCTCGGACGAGAGGGTTGCCGGCGGCCCGTAGGGACCGAGCAGCTCCGGGAGCGAGACGTGTGCCGTCATCATGGCGTCCACCCCCGCCTCCACCGCCCCGACGAAGGGGACGAGTTCGAGCGAGTCGAGTCGAGCGCGGTCGGCATCGATCACCGGCAGCCCCACGTGGGAATCGACCGAAGTGTCGCCGTGGCCGGGAAAGTGCTTGCCGGTGGTGAAGGCCCCTCCCTCCCGAGCGCCGCGTACGAAGGCCGCGCCCATGCGAGCCACGAGTCCGGGCTCGCCCCCGAATGCCCGCGAAGCGATCACCGGGTTGTCGGGATTGCTGTTGACGTCGAGTACCGGTGCGAAGAGCAGGTGTACGCCGCTCGCCCTGGCCTCCACTGCGGTGACTCGTCCGTATTCGTGCGCGAAAATCTCGTCTCCGACGGCCCCGAACGCCATCGTGGGCGGGAAGGAGGTCCCGCCGCCCTGCGGCAGCATGGACGGGAGAGCGAAGGAGCCGTTGATGCGCATGCCCGGACCGCCGTTCTCGAAGTCGGCGGTGACGAGAAGTGGAATCTCGGCCCTCTCCTGGAGGGCGTTCAGCTTGGCCACATAGGCATGCGGCGTCCCGATGGACGGGACGACGCCGCCGATTCGGTCGTGAGTCACCCAACGCTCGAGGGCGGCGAAGTCCGGGCTCGTCGGTGCGGCATATCCTCCGGGTATCCATTCGATGACGAGCTGACCGACGAGCTCCGGCAGACTGAGCTCGGCCATCGTGCTCTCCACCCAGCGCTCGCCGTCCCTGTCGAGCTCCGGAATCGGTCCCGCCTCCGCGACCCCGACCGGCGAACAGGCCCAACCCAGCGCAGCCGCGGTCGCAAGCGCCCCTGTCGCCTTCATCATCGTTCCCGACTGCCCTTCGCGGGAATCATCACTCCGTCGCCCGTGGAATAGAGCGGAGGGATCGCGGTGGGAGTGCGCCCGACCACCTCGATCTCGCCCAGGAGCGCGCGGGCCGCAGCGACCTGGTTCACTCGGGCGCCGCTCCATGCCAGCACGTAGGCTCGCACCTGCGGAAATTCGGTAACCAGATACGGATTGCCGAACGACACGAGTATGTGCGGCTTCCCGGACTCTCGCAGATGGTGGATGAACTCCACCGTCTCATCCGGAAGCGCCACCGTGCCCGAGTAGGAGACCGCGGCGACGTAGGTGCTGACGATCACCAGCGACTGATTCGCGACCTGACGTCGAAGCGCGCCGTAGTCGGCGGCCGTGGCGTCGGCGTCGATGTTGACCGTAGCGAGCCGTCTATAGGTCTGGCCGAGCCTCCGGTTGAAGTAGCGACCCGCCATCACGTCCGAGCTCCGCCGGAAAGTGACGGACGTGACCCTGGCCGTCGGCGTGCTCAGGAGCGGCAGCATCTCACGGCCATCCTCCACGTTCTTGAGGACGGTGATCGAGCGCTCCGCTATCGCCCGAGCGACCTCGTCGTGCTCTGGAATGCCGACGCGCGCAGCGACCTCGCCGATGTCGACGGTCGCGACCCGCTCCAGTCCCAGTCGGGCCTTGAGCCCGAGCACCCGGCGCACCGACGCGTCCAGCCGTTCCTCGCTCATCCGCCCCGAGGTCACCGCCTGGGCGATCCCGGCGATGGCCGCCTCGGGCGAGGGAGGCATGAGAATGATGTCCGAGCCAGCCTCCAACGCGCGCACCGCCGCTTCGCCGCCGCGATGAAGACGGGTGATCGCGCCCATGTCCATCGCGTCAGTGAACACGAGGCCGTCGAAGCCCATGTCGCGGCGCAACAGATCTTCCAGCACCTGGGGTGCGAGGGTCACGGGAGCTCGCACGCCCTCCGAGAGCGCCGGGATTGCGATGTGGGCCGTCATCACCGCACCCATGCCGGCATCGACGGCGGCCTGGAAGGGCACGAGCTCAACTGTCTCCATCCGCTCGCGGGTATGGCTGATGACCGGGAGGGAGAGATGCGAATCGGTGTCAGTGTCGCCGTGGCCCGGGAAGTGCTTGCCGGTGGCGACGGCTCCGTGATCTTCGACTCCCCGCACGAAGGCGCTTCCCAGTCTGGCCACCCGTTCGGGATCGTCGCCGAACGAGCGCACGTTGATGATCGGGTTGTCGGGGTTGTTGTTGACGTCGAGCACCGGTGCGAACGCCACGTGGATGCCCACGGCGCGAGCCTCGACCGCGGTGATCCGCCCCATCTCGTAGGCGAGCTCCTCGGCGTCGGCTGCCCCCAGCGCCATGAGGGCGGGAAAATCGGTCGCGCCTCCCAGGGAGATGGTTCCGGGCATCTGCACCGCCCCGTGGAGTCGGAATCCGGCGCCGGTCTCGAGGTCGGCCGCGACCAGGAGCGGGACATCGGCGACCTCCTGGAGGGCGTTCAGCTTGGCGGCCACCTCCGTGGGCTGCCCTACCGACATGATGACCCCGCCGACCTTGAGGTCCTCCACGTACGAGGTGATTCGGGAATGGCTCGAGCTTCCTACCGGCGCGAAATCGCCCAGCACGAAGGGCATGACGAGCTGGGCCGCCTTCTCTTCCAGGGTGAGCGACGCCATCGTGTTCTCCACCCAGCGGAGTCCTGTCTCCGTAGCCCCGGCGGAGGTGGAGGACACCCCGCTCTCAGCCGTTCGCCCGACCGCTGCGGGTTGGTTTGGAGCCGGGTTGGAAACCTGACCTGGGTTGTTCCCGGTCGAGGGAGTGCGGGGTGGACCCGCCTGGCGCGCGGAGCAGGCCGTGACGAATAGGGCGCAGATCAGTGCTGGGAAGCGGTGGCTCATATCTGGGAGGCCCCTCCGGGGTGCGGCAAGGGTGTGGTCGCCGGTCGGCGGATTATGTGGACTTGTCGTGCTCGGAGCGGACGCCGCTGCCGTTCGGCCGTCCGACATTCTCAGTACAGCAGGTAATCTTGGATCCTGGCTCTGAATTCCGAAATCCCACCGTCCCAGCTTCCCGTGATCTCGTCGAGGTCGGATCCCGCCTCTACGCCGAGACGGAGCGAATCGGTGCCAGCCAGACGGTCGAAATGTCCCTCTCGCCAGCTCCAGTCGTCTCCCGAAAGCGCGCGAGCTTCGATCAGAGCCGCCACCGCCGCTCTCGGAGCGTCGAACTCGGCTTCGATCGCCACGAAACGTACGCCCCCGAGCTCAGTCCCGTCGAACTTGCCGTCACCCGGTGCGCCCGGCGTGAAGCGGACCGCCTCGAAACGCACTCCGGCGATTCCGTATGCGTTGAGCCGCTCCGCCAGCTCCCGGCCGTCGAGCCAGGGGGCGCCGATCACCTGGAACGCCGACTCCGTACCCCGCCCGACCGAGAGCGGAGTCCCCTCGAAGAGACAGGTGCCGGAGTAGGCGAGCGCACTCTCCTCGCTGGGCATGTTGGGCGAAGGCGCCGTCCAGGACAGGCCGGTCTCGGAGTAGGTCATCTCCCTCCGCCAGCCTTGCAGAGGCACGACCGAGAGCTCCACTTCGATCCCGAACTCCCCCACGTAGGCTCGGGCGAGCTCGCCGGCGGTCATGCCGTGGCGCATAGGCACAGGGTACATGCCGACGAAGCTCTCGAAACCGGAGGAGAGGATGTTGCCCTGCATAGCGGCCCCGACCGGATTCGGGCGGTCGAGCACGACGAAGGGTATCCCGAGCTCGCCGGCGGCCTCCATGGCCAGCGCCATGGTGTAGACGTAGGTGTAGTAACGGGCACCTACATCCTGCATGTCGAAGAGAAGGACATCGAGGCCGCTCAGCGACTCGGGGGTCGGACGGCGGACCGCGCCGTAGAGCGAGTAGACCGGAATTCCGGTTCGGACGTCCACGCCGTCCTGCACGCCGACCCCTGCTTCGGCGTCGCCGCGAAGACCGTGCTCCGGGCCGAAGAGGGCGGCCAGCTCCACTCCCGGCGCCCCGTGAAGGACGTCGACGGTCGAGATCAGTTCGGTCTCTCCTGCGGCGGGTCCGGCCGGCCCTACGATCCCGGTGTGATTGGTGATCAACCCGACCCGCTTACCGGCGACGAGGTGGAGCGAGTCGACGAGCAGCCGCTCGGCGCCGACATGAACGCGATCCCCAGCAAGCGGTGGACAAAGCCTCCCACGGCAGCGCGACCCTTCATCCGCGCCGGCTGCCGCCGAACCGCCACCCCCCGTTCGAGAACCGTCGCCGGGCACGACCAACACCACCGCGAACAGGGCGATCACCGCGAGAGCGAAGATCGCCCCCAGCGAAAGGTTGCGCAGTTGGGGCGGAGGAGCGCTCGTCATGCCGTCGTCGCGCCGCCCGATCCGGCTAGCCGCCGGTCGCCGTACGCTCGACGTGAGCCCGGAAGAGGCGCGATAGCTTGCGCGTCACCTCGCCCGTCATGCCGTCGCCTACCATTTTGCCGTCCACCTCGGTGCAAGGGCGGATCTCGCCGGTGGTCCCCGTGAAGAAGAGCTCGTCGGCAAGTTCGATCTCCTCGACAGCGATCGGGCGCTCGGAGCATGGGACGCCGGCCTCGCTCGCCAACTCCAGAACCAAACGGCGGGTAACGCCGGGGAGGATGTTGGCGGTGAGCGGATGCGTGACCGCCGTTCCGTCGAACACACCCCAGAAATTCTGGTGCGCGCCCTCGATGGCGATGCCGTCGCGGACGAGAAGGGCGTCGTCGGCGCCGAGATCCAGAGCCCGCTGGAAGGCGAGCACGTTGGGGAGCAGCGAGACCGTCTTGATATCGACCCGACCCCAGCGCAGATCGGGAACGGTCACCGCCGAAAAGCCCTGCTCCCAGCGGTCCGCTTCGGGCCGATCCCAGGCCTTCGCATAGCCGAAGACCGTGGGTTCGACGGGCTCCGGGGGAAAGAAGTGCGTCCGGGGCGCCGCGCCGCGGGTCACTTGGAGGTAGACCAGCGCGGTGGGAGCGTCGGCGATCCCGTTGCGGCGAACTAGCTCCCCGGGCACGCCTGCGAGCCTGGAGACATCGTAGGGAATACGCATCCATTCGATGCCTGAGGCCAAGCGGTCGAGGTGCTCGCGCAGCGCAAAGGGCGAGCCGTCGTAGAAGGGAGCGACCTCGTAGACGCCGTCGGAGAGCAGGAAGCCTCGGTCCTCGGGTGAGATGCGCGCTTCGCTTCTAGGCAGAAACTCGCCGTTGAGGAAGAAGACAGGTTCTTTCATCCGCTCCCGGCGTCACCGTCGAGACGGTCGAACTGAGAGATGAGTTCGGCCTCGCTCAACGCGTTCTGGGCCGGCCCCTGGGCGCCGGTCGAATCCTGGCCATCGTTCGAGGCCGACGCGTCGCCGGCGCCGCTTCCCAGCGGGATCGCACTGGCCGACTCCGCATCGGCGGCAGCAGCGTCTCCGGCTCCCAACTGCTTCCGTTCGGCGGTCCCCTCGGGCAGCAAGCCCATCTTGGACTTGAGCGCGAGCAGACGATCCTCGGTGCCGGCGTCGGCGGAGCCGGCCTCGAGCCGCACGAACTCGGTCTCGAGCGTATCGCCTGTGATGGCCTCGGTGACCTCCGCCTGCGCGACCGCCTGTCGCTCCTCCTCCTCGATCTTGTCGGCCATGCGGTTGAAGGCCTCGAACGCCGAGGTGTTGGAGAGGCCGGACATGGTCTGGTGGATCCGCTTCTGGGCCTGAGCTCGCTTCTGCTTGGCGATGAGAAGGTTTCGCTTGCGCTTCGCCTCCTCGATCTTCTCGTTGAGAGCCCTGAGCGAATTCTTCAGGTTCTCGGTCTCCGCAGCCTGCGCCCTCCAGGTCCGATCCAGCATCTGGTGACGCTCGGCGTGCTCCTGCTGGCGGACCAGCGCCTGCCTCGCCATGTCGTCCCGACCTTTGCGGATCGCGAGCTCGGCTCTGTGCTGCCATTCCCGGACCGCCTTGACCTCGGCGTCGAGCTGGCCCTTTAGCTTGCGTTCGTCGGCGATGGCGGACGCGACTTCGCGCTTCGCCTTGGCCAACTGGTCGCGCATGTCCAGGATGATCTGGTTGAGCATCTTCTCGGGGTCTTCCGACTTCGAGATGATGTCGTTGACGTTGGACTTGATCAGCGTCGAGAGGCGTGAAAAGATGCCCATGCTCAGCTTTCCTCCTCTTTGTTGCTCGAGACCCCCGCGAGCCTCCGGATGGTGTGCTCGTGAGACGACGCTGCCAGTTCCATGGACTCGATCGAGGCCTGGAGCTCGTGGAAGTCGAGGGTCTCGAGTTCGTGCGTGTCGCTGAGTATCAGTTCGTCTCCCTCGATGGCGTAGGCACCGTGCACGACCTCGCTGGCGTTGAGCTCGAGCAGGGTCCGGTAGAGGGCCTTCTCCGCAGCGAGAGAGTCGGGTAGGTCGATGAGCTTCATGCGGATGAGTAGGATGGTGTCGTCGTAGTGAAGCACGACGGGGAGGCCGCTCGTGCCCGACCGTACGAGACAGATGCCTTCTTCCACCTCCTCGTAGTCGAGATCCATTCGGATCAGGAAGCTCTCGAGATCGTCGTAGGTTACCATGCGTTCGGTTCTCCGGTGAGGTTGCCTTTTGCGCGTGTGCGCACCGGTCTCCGCACTTTGGCGGGCCAAGGGCCACTTCGCTACCCCCGCGTTCGCGGTTTCGTTTCCGGGTTCGAGTGCCGGGAGGGCGACGTTGAGCGGTGAGCAGGATAGGGACCGTCGCGGAAGCGTCATCATTCGAGTCTCGCACACGCATCTAGCCGTTCTGGAACCAGGATCCACGGGGAAAACCTACCGAACCGAAGTCTGAAAGAGCGCTATTCGTCCCTCGTCTCACCTAGCCGGTGCGCTGCATCGGCGCCCGTGCGGGTTTCGCCGCCGTCGGCCAGCAACGGCCTCAAGTGCTCCCCGGTCAGCGAGTCGGGGTTCCGGGCAAGATCTTCGGGCGTGCCCTCGGCCACGACCAGGCCGCCCTCGGCTCCGCCTTCGGGACCGAGGTCGATGATCCAGTCGGCGGTCTTGATCACATGGAGGTTGTGCTCGATCACGATTACGGTGTTGCCGAGATCCACTAGGCGGTGCAGCACCTTGAGCAGGACGCGAACGTCCTCGAAGTGGAGGCCGGTGGTGGGTTCGTCGAGAATGTAGATAGTGCGACCGGTGGCCTGGCGGGAAAGTTCGGTGGCGAGCTTCACCCGCTGGGCCTCGCCTCCCGAGAGGGTCGTCGCCGCCTGCCCGAGGGTGATGTAGCCGAGGCCGACGTCGTTGAGGGTCTTGAGTCGGGAACGGATGCGCGGCACGGCGTCGAAAAGCTCGAGGGCTTCCGCGACGCTCAAGGCCAGCACGTCGGCGATGCTCCGGCCCCGGTAGCGAATGTCGAGCGTCTCGCGGTTGTAGCGCTTGCCCCGGCAGGTTTCGCAGAGCACGTAGACATCGGGCAGGAAGTGCATCTCGACTTTCTTGAGGCCGTCCCCCTTGCACAGCTCGCAACGACCGCCCTTCACGTTGAACGAGAAGCGTCCAGGTCCGTAGCCGCGCATGTTGGCTTCCGGCAGACTGGCGAAGAGCTCGCGCACGGGCGTGAAAAGCCCGGTGTAGGTGGCTGGGTTGGAACGCGGAGTGCGCCCGATGGGTGCCTGGTTGACCTCGATAACCTTGTCCAGAAGACCGAGACCGTCGATGCGGTCGTGCGCGGCGGCCACCGCTCGGCTTCGATGGAGGCTGCGGGCGAGCGAGCGGTAGAGGGTCTCGTTCACCAGGGTCGACTTGCCGGATCCGCTCACCCCGGTGACGCAGGTGAACACGCCCAGCGGAAAGGTCACGTCGATGTCGCGGAGGTTGTTGCCACGCGCTCCCACCACCACGAGCTCGTTCCGCGGGTCCGCGAAACGCCTGGTCTCTCGACGTTCGATGTTTCGGTCGCCGCGCAGATAGGCGCCGGTCATGGAGCGCTCCTCCTTCAGCACCGCCTCGATCGGCCCGTTCGCGACTACCTCGCCCCCGTGCCTGCCCGCCCCCGGCCCCATGTCCACCACGTGGTCGGCGGCGAGGATCGTACCTTCGTCGTGCTCGACCACGATAACGGTGTTGCCCATGTCCCGCAGCGTGCGCAGCGTCGCGAGCAAGCGATGGTTGTCGCGCTGATGCAACCCGATGGACGGCTCGTCGAGGATGTAGAGAATACCGACCAGTCTGCTCCCGATCTGAGTCGCGAGCCGGATCCGCTGCGCCTCACCTCCCGAAAGGGTGCCTGCGGACCGACCGAGCGTGAGGTAGCCCAGCCCGACATCTTCCAGAAATTGCAGGCGATCGGCTACCTCCTTGATGATGGGGCGGGCTATCGCGACCGGAAGCGCCCCGTTTCCTTCAAGCGGAAGCGAAGCGATGTAGCCCGTCAGTCGGTTGATAGGCATCCGTGCCAACTCACCTAGGGACATGCCACCCACGGTCACCGCCCGCGACGCCGGTTTTAGCCGGCTGCCGTCGCAGGTCGCGCAGGTGCGCGTGGTCATGAACTCCCTGATCTGGCCCTGCACGGCCTGCGATTCGGTTTCGCGGAAGCGTCGGTTCAGGTTGGGGATGACTCCTTCCCAAGGCCTTTCGAAATGTCCTGCGAAGCTTCCGGACTGCGAGCGATACGGAAACCTGACCGATCGTTCGCCCGATCCCCAAAGCAGAATCTCTCGAACCTTCTCGGGCAATTCCCCCCAAGCGGCGTCGGGATCGAAGTCGTAAAGCTCGGCCAGACCGGGCAGAGCGGAGCGTCGAATGTGGCTCGAAGCTTCGCCCCAGGGCAGTATCGCCCCCTCCAGCACGCTGAGGGAAGGGTCGCCGACGACGAGCTCGGGGCTGACCTCGGCTCGCGTGCCGAGTCCTCCGCAGCTCTCGCAAGCGCCGTAGGGCGAGTTGAACGAGAAGTGGCGCGGCTCGAGCTCGTCGAGATCGGATCCACAGTCGATGCAGGCGTACCGCTCGCTGTAGGTCGTCGCGTCCCCGGGCTCCCCGATCCTGGGGTGCTCCACCACCTCGATCAGGCCGTTTCCGTGGCGCAGCGCCATTTCCACCGAGTCGGCGATCCGCTCCCTGTCCTGAGCGCGAGCCACGAGGCGGTCCACGACCACCGAAATGTCGTGCTGCTGGTGGCGGTTCAGACGCGGCGGGCTCGTGAGATCGTAGGTCTTCCCGTCGACGCGTACTCTGACGAATCCGTCCCTCCGGGTGCGTTCGAAGAGCGCGGCGAATTCACCTTTGCGGCCGCGCACGAGCGGTGCGAGGAGCTCGATGCGGGTGCCTTCCTCGATCTGGAGCAGACGATCCACGATCTGGGTCGCCGACTGACGCTCCACGGCCTTGCCGCACTCCGGACAGTGGAGGATGCCCACCCGCGCCCAGAGCAGACGCAGATAGTCGTATATCTCGGTTACGGTGCCGACCGTCGAGCGCGGGTTGCGGCTCACGGTCTTCTGCTCGATGGAGATGGCGGGCGAGAGCCCCTCGATGGCGTCCACGTCGGGTTTCTCCATCACACCCAGAAACTGTCTGGCGTAGGCGGAGAGAGATTCCACGTAACGGCGCTGCCCCTCCGCGTAGATGGTGTCGAAGGCCAGCGAGGACTTGCCCGAGCCCGAAAGGCCGGTGATCACCACTAGGCTGTCGCGGGGGAGCGTGATGTCGACATCCTTCAGATTGTGTTCGCGGGCGCCGCGCACGACGAGTTCCTCCCGGAAGCTCCGGCCCGTTCCCGACGTCACCATCCTATCTCCTTGAAGAGAAAGACGCCGACTATCTGTTGCGGCGCTATCCCCAGCCCGCCGAGAGTGCCGATGCCTCCGAGCCCTCCGGATCCTCCCCTGAGGTAGCGATCCGCGACGAAGGTCTCCACCCAGTACTCGTCGCCGAAGCCCCAGTCGACCCTGACGCCGCCGAAGAAGCCGCCCACTCCGGTTTGCTGGGCGAGGGGACGCAGCACGAGTACGGCGAAGGCGTCCTGCCCGATGTACTGTCCGATCTCCACCTCCGTGGTGGCGAGGGGGGAAGCGAGCCCGGCGAGGGTGTAGTCGCCGGCCTGGGTTATGGAGAGATAGTCCACGCCGATCTCCTGGGCCAGAGCAGTACCCAACTGCGAGGCGGCGGCTCCGGAGATGAGCGTGGCCAAGGCTCCGGTGGTCGCCTGGGAAAGCGGGTTCTGCGAGGCAAGACCCGAAACCGGCCTGCCCAGCAGGAGGTAGCCGATCAGGTCCGCCTGATCAAGTCCGGCTTCGTCGGAAGTCAGACTCACCTCGGGAGCGGTCAGGGTTCCTTCCACCGTCGCGGTCATCTGGAGCGGCTCGCCTTCGCGCCTGCGGATGCGGCTGACGGCGGTGACATCGAGGTTCGGATTCACGCCGGGAATGCCGGTGAAACTGACCGAGCCGCCGGATACCTCGAAGGAGCGCTGCAACAGCGAGTAGTTGCCCCGCAGCGCCTCGAGCTCGCCCACAAGCACGATGTCGCCCTGCCGGCGATCATAGCTCACCGAGAGTTCGCCCCCCATTTCAACGCTCATTTCGGGGGAGCGCAGCCACAGGTCGCGGGGAACCTCGAGGTCGATCTCCGTGCGCAAGTTGGCGAGGAAGGGATTGCTGAGACCGCGGAGGAAGGGTTGCGCGGCGAGGAACGTCGTGTCGGTGCCGAAGAGGCGCGGATCGGAGAGATCGATCACGTACGCAGTTCGCTCGAACTCCTCGGTGAAGAGCGTACCGCGGTCGACGATGACCGCTCCCTGCGCGACCGGACGCAGGTACCGGCCGCCCAGGCCGATCTCGCCGGTGATCACGGCCTCCATGTCGGCCCGCGACACGGCGAGGAACTCGTCGAACATGAAGTTCACGTCGAGCGCCGGGTTGGCGACCGAGGAGAAATCGACGGTCCCTTCCGCGACAAGCTCGCCGCCTCGGGTCGCGAGCCTGAGATCGACGCTCCCGTCGCGGTTGAGACCGAGCACGCCGTCGGTGGGGGGAGGTCGGATGCCCAAGGCCGGCAGAGACCACTCGAAATCCGTGATTTCGAGCTCCCCGTCGGGGCGGAGGACGTCGAGGTTTCCACCCAGCCGGGCCGAGCCGGAAATGACGCCGCTCACCCCTTCCAGATCGCGAAGAGCGGCGAGCGCGGAGGCCGCAGGCAACGAATCGAGCTCGAAGGCCATGTCCATGAGGCCGTCAGGGGTCCTGTCCGCCACGCGGGTCAGTCCCAGGTCCACCGGCATCGGTCCCTGGGCTCTCAGCACTTCGCGCTCTCCCACCATGCCGGAGAGCTTGACCCGGGCGCTCAGCTCCTGGTACGATGCGCTTCCGGTCAGACTCGACAGCTCGAAGTCCTCGAAACGGGGTTCGACTATGATCCAGTCGGCCTCGATGCGGGGTGCGTTCGAAGGTCCAACAACGGCCGCCGTCAGCGTCACGTTCCCGGACGCCGGCCAGTCACCGAACCCGCCCAGCTCCCCGATGTGCGCGAGTTCGACCCCTTCGACGACGACGTCGAACTTGGTGATGCCCACCCGGGCCAGGGTACCGCTGGCGGTGACGAACTTCCCCGACGCTCCCCTTCTTTCGAGCCTGAGATCGTTGAAGGACAAGGCCTGCGAGCCCCACGACACCTGGGCGGGGCGGGCCAGTTCGTAGAGGACGGTGTCGGCGGCTATACCTAGCTCGGTTACCCCTATCTCCACGCCTTCGTCCTCGATAGTGAACTCGGACGCCAGGGCGAGTGCGCCGGTCGAACCCCGACGCAGGTCCACGCGGGCTTTGCCGACGCCTCTTTCGGAGACACCGCTCACGGAGGCCGTCTCCACCCGGCGGCCGTAAAGGCGCAGACCGCCGGCCTCGGCGTCGAGGGTCCAGGTGTTGTCGAACTCCGGGAGTCCGCGCACTGTGGTCCTGAGCGTCAGCGAATCGACCTCTTCCCTCCTGTAGGCCATTTCGGCAAGCCCCAGGTCGAGTTCGAGGTCGAAGTCCTCGAGCGACCCGCGCAGAGCGACTCTTCCTCGGAGCCTTCCGTCGAGCCGGACGTCGACGGCTTCGGGCAGCGCCTCCACATCGACTTCGGTGATGGCGAGAAGCGTCCTCTGGAGGGAGGTGAGCGTATCCTTGACGGGTCCGACCGGCCCGATCACGAGCTCGCGCAGACCCGCCACCGACTCCGCCCGGGCGTCGAAGCGGATCTCCCCTCTCGAAGGCGAGTTCAGTCCGATGCGCCCGGAACCGGCAATCGAGACGCCCCCCACCCGCGTGATCATCGTGGCGAGGTTCAGAAAACCTCCCTCCACCGACAACTGAGCGGCCAGAGTGTCCACGGTCAGCGGCCCGGTGCGTAAGGAGCTTGCGGATACCGAGGCGCTAAGGTATCCCGCGTTCAGATCCCGCCCGCGTCCCTCCACGTCGGCTCTCATGTTGATCGATGTGGGTTCCGGGAGTTCGGGGAAGAGACTCGAGACCGGGAGGGAATCGGCCTGGAGACCGAAGCGGTAGAAGGCGCCAGGCTCCCTGATGTCCGCGACGCCGCTCACCGCCAGTCGACCTCCGTCTATCTCCAGGTCGGCGTCGATGCCTGCGTCGCGAGCCCGCCCGGAGATCGAGACCGCTCCCGACGCGTAGGCGCTCCCCACCTCGCCCTCCAGCCCAAGAGCTCCGAGCGGAAGCGAGTCGAGCGCCGTCAAAGCCTCGATCTCGAACTCGGAGAGCTCTCCCTGGCGAATCTCTCCTCTGACCGAGATCGGGGACACGCGACCCTCCCACCCGTTCGTCAGGTCGAGATCGAAGGTGAGGCCGCTCGTCAATCCGCCGTCCAGACGCGCTTCGAGCCGGTTCCGACCCCTGAGCGGAAAATCCGCCCTGCTCCGTCCCAGCAACGTGACCTCCTCCCGCGAGAACGGCTGGACCCGCACCACGAGCTCGCGGGCCCGCAGCTCCTCTCCGTCCGTTCCTCTCTCCCCGAGGTCGATCCACCCTCGGACAGTGGCCGAGATCGTTTCCGGCGTGGGCGAGAACGTGCCGGCCGCTGGGTCGGGCTCCGTATCTTCGTCGCCGGCGGAGGTCACGGTCGGAGGACCGTCGGGGCGCGGCGGGAGCATCGGACTCGCCACCTCCTCCGGGTGTAGGGCCAGAACCCCGCTTACGGCCAGATTCCGGCCCTCTCCGTCGAGAATCGCGTCCCCCGAGAGGCGGACGTTCTCCGGCATGACGACCTTGAACCATCTCTCGACCAGGGAGGAGGGCGCGGATTCGACCGTCACCTCCACCGAGTCGTAGCGGTCGCCCTCGCGGTCGATCAGCAGTCCGCCCTCGAGCCGTGCCGTGCCGCCCCGTTCTTCGACGACGATCGGTGAGAAGTCGAGAAGGATCGCCCGGTCGGTGGCGAGCCCGATTTCGCCGTTGATGCTCGTGCCTGCCAACCGCGGCTCGATGACCGTGAAATCGTCCCCCGACGCCGCTCCGACGGTGACGAATCTCGAGGTGAAGGTCCAAGGTCGGCCAGTGTCTTGCGTGTCGGGCGGCTCCACCCTCGCCTCCTGGAACGCCAGAGTCGATTCCGCCAGGCTGAGGGAGCCCTGGGTGATCACGACCCCCTCCCCACCGGTGTAGGTAAGGTGGCCGCTCAGATCGTGAACCCGCACCCCGCCGCCGTTCAGCTCGAGGTCGGCCGAGAGCGACGCTACCGTTGCGACGAACTCCGCCCGGGAGTCCTCGGGCCAGAGCGTCACATCCTCCAGGTCGAGGTCGATCCCGGAAATGGGCAGCTCCGATACGGACCCTGAGCCGTCGGAAGCGGGGATGTTGCCGAGCAGTTGGTCGTCTCCACCGCCGACCGGGACCGCAATGTCGAGAAAACTGTCTCGGATGGAGACCTTCTCGATCCGCAACGGCGACCGTTCGGCCCGGTCGGTATCCGGAGCGAGATCGTCTTCACCCGGTGCGGTCGCGGATCCCTCGGGAGCGAAAAGCCTGTCGACGTTGGTCGCGGCCTCGGAGGGCAGACGGGCGATCTTCCCGTCGAGCCCCCAGATCGCGACCTCGTCCACGCTGAGACCGCCAACCAAAAGCGACGCCAGGGAGCTCCCGAGCGCGATGGAGTCGGCGGTGAAGATCGGCTGGCCGTCCTCGTCCATCAGACCGACTCCCTTGAGCCGCATCTGCTTGAAGATGTCTCCCTCGGCGAGCGAGTCGACAATGATCTCGCCTGCAAGCGATTCGCCGACTCGGGTGATGGCTTCCTCGAGTATAAGACGACTCGCAAGGCCGCCGCGGGCGAATACCAGCAAGGCCGACGATAGCGCCAGCAGCCCGAGCCACGGCCACGGCCGGCTCCAATGCCACCAGCGCCGCTTCCTGGCCGCGCTCCGGTCCCCATCCTCTCCCGCCGAGGTGGCGTTCGGTCCGGTCTCTGGATCGTCTCGGCGTCGGGTCACGACAACTCCACTCAGAAGGCCTGGCCGATCGAGACGTGGAGGCGCAGTCGGTCGACGGACAATCCCGGCGCTTCGCCCCAGCCCCGTTCAGCCTTGAGCCGAGCGAGGGTCGAACTCTGCACCCAGGGCACGGGCCGACCGTCGACCACGAGCCTGGACTCCGGATCTTCCCCGTCCAAGTAAGGCAGGATGAGAGGAACCACCACCGGAAGCTCCTCGCCCGCGCGAAAGTGGTAGCCTAGATCGAGTCGCAGCGGTCCGATGGGGCTCGCGTAGCGCACTCCCAGCCCGGGAGCGACCTCGACCTCGGAGAGAGACACGCCGGCCGGGTTGTTCCAGACCTGGCCCACGTCGGCGAAGAGCACGCCCTCGAACAGATTCGAGAGTCCGATCCGGGTCTCCAGGTTGGCTTCGAAAACCCAGTCGCCCCCGGTGGGCCGGGCCAGGAAGACGGAGGCGTCCGCCCTATCGGGATCGCAGGTCAGGGCGGCAAGCTCTTCGGGGTCGCATCCTCCGGGCCCCAGCAGGCCGGCGGCCTCGGGCACGTAGAGCACGCGCGGACCGAGTCCGCCCTGTTCAAATCCCCTCACCGAGCTCGCCCCACCGGAATAGAATCGCTTGGTGGGATGGAGCGACAGACCACCCTCTCGGACGCTCTTCCCGTCAGCCCCGACCCAGCCTCCCCGCAAGCGGGTGGCGAGCACGAGGCGAGACGCGGGCTGGGAATACCAGACGCCCTCGCCCAGAACGCGCTGGTAGGTGAAATCGGATCCCGTCCACGACGAGGCATACTCATAGTCGAGTCGAACGACGTATCCGGCGGTAGGATTCAGAATGCCGGTCACCAGACTGCGGTTCAACCGAACCGTTACCGGAGCCAGACGATGGCGATCAGCCAGAATGGAGATGTCGTTCGGATCGCAGACCAGCAGGCTCGCGCACAGGAGCGCATCGGCCGCGCTCAGGCTGGAGAGCTCGAGGCCGTAGGCCGCCGTCACCGTGGTCTGGGTGTTCAATGGACGGGTGACGGCTGCGGAGGCGCCGATGGCTTCGCGCACGAAGATGTCGGGCACGGAGTTCCGTTCGGCGAAGAAAGTGGCCGAAAAGGAGTTTCGGGTGGAAAAAACCCAAGGCTGACTGAATTCGAGCGAAGCCAGCCAGTTGAGAGCCGCGAATTCCTCTTCTCCACTCTGCGGACAGGCCAGGTTGTGAAGTTGGGACGCGAGCACGTTCGACACCCTCGTCCTTACGCTCAGGCGCCGACCGGCGCCCAGAAAGTTCCTCGCCGTCCACCGCGTCTCGGCATCCAGGCACTCGGCGCTGTTCAGTCCGGCTCCGTATCGGAACCGGTAGGCGTCGGACTCGGATATCCTGATCTCCAGCGGCATCACGGAATCGGCGAGAAGGATCGCGGTGGAGTCGGCGAGCAGGTCCGCCCGGCGCACGATCTCCAGACCGAAGAGCCGGGTGCGGGCGTTGCGCAGCTCCTCGCGGCTGTAAAGGTCGCCTGCGGCGATGCGGGCGGTGTATAGGATCGTCGTCCGGTCGAGGGAGGAGTTGCCGGTCACAGTGATTTCGCCGTAGCGCACCAGAGGGCCGAGCGAGACATCCAAGGTGACCTCGGCGGCGTAAGGAGCGCCCGCCGGAACAAAGGTCTGTCGAAGCACGCGGGCATGGGCGTAGCCGCGATCGGCCAGGCGAGCTTCCAGCGAATCCCTGAGAATCTGGAGATCGACGATCGAGAGCGCCTTGCCGGGAACCGGTGCGCCTCCGGCCGGAACCGCGTCGGAGAGCGAGTCCGGGAGGCCCGCAATCTCGAAGGAAGCGAGCAGGACCGGCCTGCCCTCGTCGATAGTGAAGGTCACATCGACCGAACCGTCCTCGCGTTCGACCGTGGAGAAACCGACACTCGCCTCCTGAAAACCTCGCTGATGGTACCAGGCTCGCAGCCGGGCGGCGTCCACCACGAGAGAGCGCTCGCGAAGGAGCGCCGTGTTCGTAGCGAAATCCGCGCCTGCCCAGCAGAATGGAGTGAGCAGGAAGGTGACGCACTCCGAAGACCTCGTCTGAACGATCCTCCTCAGCGAGTCGACCGGAAAGGTGAGATCGCCCGTGAACTCCACCCTGTGGATCTGCGGCGTCGGAATCTGAGCCGCCGCCCCGCCCCCGCCTGCCAGAGCGACTGCGGCCAGAAGGCCGAAGAGCAGACGCCGCGCCTTGCCCGCGAGAAAGGAACGCTTGCCCTCGCTGCGCGAGAAGCGGGTGACGGCGAGCGCAGGACCGTTCAGGTCTAGGAGGTTGACGGTATTGACGCCTTCTTCGGGAGCGCGCCAACGGGAGGAGGTAGCCGTGCCTGCATGGATCAGGAGGAAGGACCCCGACCTCGATACGACCCTGTCCGCGTGCGAGACGTGCTGGTGACCGGCCAGCACCACGTCTACCCCCATCCCGGCGATCCTTTCGATGGCGTCTTCGGCGTTGGGCAGCGGAGAGCTTGCCTTTCCATGAATACGTCGGAGGCAGTGGTGGATGACGAGGATGCGGCGCTCCCCGGGCTCAGCCCCGTCGAAAGCCGTGCGGGCGTAGTTCAGATCTTCGCTCCGCAGCCGTCCGTTCACTATGCCGCGGTGGGGTGAAGCGGTGTTCAGGCCGACGACGAGAGCCCGCCCGGGCAGATGGCATGCGCTTCTTCGCTCGCCTATGTGACGATCCCACTTTCGCCACGGCCACAGCAGCCGTTCCCAGAACCGATAGAGCGCGACGTCGTGGTTTCCGGCCACGCATATCGCAGGCGCTCCGATCTCGGTCAGAAGAGCCTCCGCGATCTCGTATTCGCGCTTTTTCGCCCTCTGGGTCAGATCGCCCGAAACGACTACGAGATCGGGCGCGAGTTCCCGTATGAGCGCGAGAAAGGCTTCGCCTGCGGTGCGCAGGAAGGGTCGGCCGATCTGGAGATCCGAAGCGTGGAGGACCCGCAGCTCCGGGAGCGGATCCGGGGGCAAGTCAGGCCGCCTTCCCGGCCTTTGCTCTCCTGAGGGCGCGCAGGCCGACAAAGGCTGTCGCGATCATGGCCAGGCTGAAGAGCTGCGCCAGAGTCAGAATGCCGAAGAAACGGTCGTCCTTGGCTCGCAGGAACTCCACGAGGAAACGCTCGGCTCCCGCCAGAGCCATCCAGATGAAGAAGAGGGATCCCGCAGGACCCCCGCCCAGACGAAGTTTCCAGAGGAACAGGAAGATCAGGGTGCTGAGGCCGACCTCGTAGAGCTGCGTGGGATGCACCGGGAGCACTTCCCCGTAGCGCTCGACCAGCGCGGGATCCACCTCGATCCCGAAAGCCTCGATGTTGGCGACGGTGGTCGCCGGGGCGCCGTTGGGAAAGGCGATGCCCAGCCAGGAATCCGTGGGCCGGCCCCAGTCGTCCCCTACCAGAAAACAGCCTATGCGACCTATTCCGTACGCGAGAGCGAGGGACGGAGCGATGGCGTCCGCCGTTGCCGGGAGCGGCAGCCGACGGCGGCGTATCTCCCAGAGCACCAATGCGGTGCCACCGATCAGCCCGCCGTACCAGACCAGACCGCCGCGACCGAAGAGCATGCCCGTCGGGTCGGCCGTCAGCCGGTCGAAATTGAGGAAAACGTAGTAGAGCTTGGCGCCGACGATTCCGCCGACCACGGCCATGAAGACGAAATCCCAGGCACGGTCCGGGTCCTGGCCGATGCGGCGCAGCTCGGTCCGGACCACGTAGCCGGCGGCAAGGAAGGCAAGGAACATGCAGACGCCGAAGGAGGTCACGGGACTGCCGCCGAGAATGGGCACCCACTGCGGAATGTCGAAGATTACCGGGTACATTTGCGCCTGAGTTGTGGTCGGTCCACCGTTGTGCCGATCAGTTCGCCGCCGCCGCGGTACCGTGCCGGAAGGTGCGACGGTCGTGTCCGGCGTTGGAGATACTGGCCAGTCCGGGGAAAGCTAGCGAGGCGGAGGCGTCCGTGTCCCACGGGCTGGCCCCGTCACGGGCGTACCGGAAGCGGGCGGTCCTGGCGATCATGGCTCCGTTGTCGAGCGAGAGCCGGGGGCTGGCGAAGTGGAGGGAGCCGTGTGGCCGGAGTCGTCGCATCAGCTCCGCCCGCAGCGCCTTGTTCGCTGCCACGCCGCCACCGACCAGCACCCGCCGGCACCCGGTCCGCGCAACCGCTCGCATCACCTTGGTGGCGAGAACGTCCACGGCCGCCGCCTGAAAGGAGGCCGCCAAGTCTGCGGAACGGGGAGTCGGATCTCCGATCTTCTCCACAAGCACCGCCACCGCCGTCTTGAGGCCGGAGAACGAGAAGTCGAAGTAGGCAGGGTCCCCGGGTTGCCCGGCACGGCCCTTCACCATAGGCCGAGGGAGCTGGAAATGGGGCTCCCCCGCAGCCGCCGCCCTTTCGATCTCGGGTCCGCCCGGATAGCCCATCCCCAGAAGCTTGGCCACCTTGTCGAAAGCCTCCCCCACCGCGTCGTCGCGGGTCTCCCCCAGGAGCGTGTACTCGCCCCAGGCGCCCGCATGGAGGAGGAGAGTGTGCCCGCCCGACACCAGGAGCCCGACGAAGGGCGGGCAGGCGTCGGGGTCTTCGAGGGATGCGGCGAATAGGTGCGCCTCCATGTGATGGCAGGCCACGAAGGGGCGACGGTACCCGAAGGCGGCGGCCTTGGTCCACGATACTCCGACCAGCAGGGAGCCGATGAGCCCGGGGCCGGCGGTCACGCTCCAGAGATCTATCTCGTTCCCCCGCACCCCGGCCTGGCGGAGGGCGGCGTCGGCCACGGCATCGATGGAACGCAGGTGAGCCCGGGCGGCGAGCTCGGGTACCACCCCGCCGTAGACCTCGTGCTCGTCCTGAGAGAGCACGACGTGGCCGAGAATCCGGTCGTCAGCGTCGATCACCGCGGCCGAAGTCTCGTCGCACGAGCTCTCCATGCCGAAGATCAGCGAGGGCAGGTCGGCCACGCCTGCGGTCACTCCGCCGGTTCCGCAGTCATCCCGTGGATGTCAGAGCCCAGAGCAGCACCGCGATCACGAGGGCGGCGATCTTGAGATGCCAATTGCGCTTCAACCCAGCCGGCGCCTCCTTTAACATCCGACCGACCTCGTCGACGCCCCCGAATTTGCCGAGATTGGTCAGCTTGGAAACCAGAGTCGTCTTACCTGTCGACAAGGTCAACCTCCCAGCAGGCGTTGAACGAGTTCGCGATTGACCTGCGAGTCCCAGTGGGTTCCGCCCGCGATCTTCTTGTATATGATTCCGTCGCGTCCGATGAGGAAGGTCTCGGGTACGCCGGTCGTCCGGTAAACCCTCTGCACCCGCCCCTCGGGGTCGTGGAGAATCGGGAAGGTGAGGCCGTGCTCATCGGCGAACAGATCGAGTTTGCCGCCCGGACGGCCTGCGGCGTCAGCCTCGCCGTAGGGCGCGTCGACGCTCACCGCGAGTATCTCGAAGCCGTCGTCGGCGAATTCCTCGTAAAGCCGTTGCATGGAAGGCATCTCTTCCAGACAGGGCGGACACCAGGTGGCCCATACGTTGACCAGAATCACCTCGCCGCGATGCTCGAACACGGAACGCCGGCCTCCTTCGAGGTCAAAAGCGGAAAAGTCCGGCGCTTCAAAGCCCACGACCACCGGTTCCGCGTTGTCCCGCAGCACCCAGGCCGCGGTGATCAGAGCGGCCAAGGCCACAACTCCCCAGAGGTAGGGCGAGCGGGTCCACCCACGCTTCACGGTGTTCGCTCCGTCGTTCGGGTCGGCACCCCCTCGCGCCGGCTCCAACCGACTGCCAGCCGCACCTCGTCTCCCTTGGCGACCGGAACGCCCTCTTCCGGTGTCTGCTCGATCACCAGCCCGCTTTGGAAGCCGAAGCGGAAGACCTCCCGCACCTCCCCCAGCACCAGGTTCAGCGAGTCGAGCAGCTCCTCCGCTTCTTCCAGATTCAAGCCGACGATTTCCGGCATCGGGAAGGGTAGCGGTCCGGAGCTGACCACCATGACCACCGTATCGGGAAGACTCAGTTCGGTTCCGACCTCGGGAACGGTCTCCACCACCTGGCCGCGTGGGAGATCGGAGGCGACGGTGTCGAACACCAGTCCGAAGCCGGTTCCGGTGACCAGCACCTCGGCCATCCGGCCCGAGAGGCCGGTCACGTCGGGCACGAACCGGGTCAGCGGACCTCGGCTCACGGTGAGGCTCACCGAATCGCCCAGGCTGGCCACCTGACCGGGGAGCGGAGATTGTCCGAATACGACCTCGTCGGGAATCTTCGGATGATTCAGGGAATCGACTTCCCTGAGGATGAGGCCGACCCCGGAGAGCATTGAGGTCGCCGCGGTGAGATCCATGCCGGCAAGACTGGGTACGGCGAAGAACCCCGTGGGCGGCGGGGCGGCCGGGTAGATCAAACGGGTGGCGACGAGGTAGCCGACCGCCAGGCTCGCGATCGCACCGAGGGCCAGCTTGCCCAGGTAGCCGAACAGACTTGGAGATGAGCCGGAGCGGGTGGATGGACGCGAGCGCCGGCCGGAGGCTGTACGGGCCCGGGATTTGGGCTTGGACGCGGCGGCCTTGGGCGTCTGGGCGGACGGTTTCCTCTTGCCGCCGGACCGTTTCTTCGGCTTGCCGGGGCGGCGGCGCGCGATCGAGTCTCCTAGCTTCACGGGCAGTTACGGCCGCCTCCGAAACCGGGCGGCGAAAGCTCCGTCCACGCCCGTCTGATCGGGTCTGACGAGCAGGTGACTTTCAGCCGCCTGCCGCGCCGCCTCATGCGCAGGAGGCTCGAGCCTGAAGTCAGGGTGCTTCGTGAGAAATGCCGCCACTTGGAGCTCGTTTTCCTCCGGTTCGAGTGTGCAGGTCGAATACACCAGTAGTCCGCCCAGGGTTACCGCACGAGCGGCAGCGGCGAGGAAATCGGCCTGGAAAGCGGCCATCCTGGCAGGTGCGTCCGGTCTCAACCGCCAGCGCAGGTCGGGGTTGCGGGCGAACGTGGCGGTGCCGGTGCATGGAGCGTCGAGCAGAACCGCAGGGGACCGGTTCAGGGGCGGACGACGGGCGTCGGCGACCGCGCAGCGGACCTCCAGCCCGAGACGACGGGCGCCTGCGGCCACGAGCTGCAGACGGGAGGGAGATCGGTCGAGCGCGACGACCCGGCCGCCGCCGGCCGCCAGAACCAGGGCCTTACCGCCTGGCGCGGCGCAGAGATCGACAATGCGCCCGTCCGCCGGCAGGTCGGCGTAACGAACCGCCGAGTGCGCCCCCGGTCCCTGGATGACGGCATCGCCCACCGCTTCGAGAGCCGCGTCGGGCGCGACTCCGGCTGGTAACGGTACACAGCCGAAGAGAGTCGGATCGGGGTGGCGCGCCTGCTCGGGTTCGGGTCGACTTCGGGGCGTCCCCGCAATTCCGTCGCGAGGCGGCACCAGCCCCGCCAACCGGTTCCCGGCCCTCTCCAGGTCGCCATCCAGCGGGACCAGGCAGGTCGGAGGCGGACGGTTGGCCACCGTCACCAGATCCCGAGCGGTCTCGGCGCCCCACCTGGCGCACCAGCGCGCCACCAACCAGCGAGGATGCGAACCGCTCGTGGAGAGGTGGCCTACCGGATCGTCCTGCCAGCTCGGGAAGAGCTCCTCCGGGTTCGGAATCCTCAGAACCGAGCGCAACACGCCGTTCACGAACCGGGTGGCTCCCGCGGTCGTTCTCTTCCGGGCCAAGGCCACCGCTACCGAAACTGCGGCATACTCCGGCACCGAATTCAGGTGGAGCGCCTGATACAGACCGGTGCGCAGGATCTCTCTCACCGGCGGATCGAGCTCCGCGACCGGGCGCTTCGAGCGCGCCGCTATGAGGTGATCGAGCCGGCCGCGAGCCCGTGTGGTTCCCCAGGCTATCTGGCGGGCGAGGCGACGATCCCTGAGTTCGAGCCCTTCGACGACCTCGTCGAAGGCCCGGTCGAGACGACGACCGCGCTCGACCTGGAGTCTTGTGTCGAGGGCCGCATCGCGTGCCGGAAATGGCGACCGGATGCTCAGTCGACCATGCCTTCCATAGGGGAGGAGGGCGCGGCGATCTCGCGTGCGGGCATCCGGCCGGCGAGGAAGGCGGCTCGACCGGCGCGCACGCCGTCGGCCATGGCCCGGGCCATCAGCGCCGGGTCCCGCGCCTCGGCCAGCGCGGTGTTCATCAGCACTCCGTCCACACCCTGCTCCATCGTCACACATGCGTCCGAGGCGGTGCCGACCCCGGCGTCCACGATCACCGGGACCTCGAGTCGCCGCTTGATCTCTCTGATGAAATAGGGATTGACCAACCCGAGTCCACTGCCGATGGGGCTCGCCAGCGGCATGACGGCGGCGCAGCCCGAATCTTCCAGACGCAGCGCGGTCACGAGGTCGTCGCTGGTATAGGCCATGACCTTGAACCCTTCCGCAACGAGGATCTTCGCGGCTTCGAGGGTTCCGTAGACATCCGGAACCAGGGTGCGTTCGTCGCCGATGACCTCGAGCTTGATGAAGTCGTTGAAGCCGGCGGCGCGAGCCAGACGCGCATAGCGGACGGCGTCTTCGGCCGTGTAGCAGCCCGCCGTGTTGGCGAGCAGGAAGAACTCGTCGGGGTCGAGGACGCTCAGGATGCCCTCGTCTTCCCCGGTCAGATCCACGCGTCTGACCGCGACTGTGACCATCGAGGCCCCGCTGGCTCGGATCGCCTCCAGCATGATCTCGTTGGTGGAGTACTTGCCGGTGCCGACGATCAGCCGCGAGGCCAGGCGTTCACCGCCTATTTCGAGGAGGTCGCCGGAGTCGGGCCGGCCTCCGGACACCGTGGGTTCTTTTCCCGTATGCATCGAATGCCTATCCGAGGTTGTCAGGTTGCGGGACAGGGTCGCATGTTCAGCCACCGCCCACGAAGTGCACGACCTCGAGCACGTCTCCCTCCCGGACCTTCGTTTCGGCGAAGCGTTCCCGCCTCAGGATTTCGCGGTTGAGTTCGATCACGACGGCGGCAGGATGGACGCCGAGCTCCGCGAGCAGACTGGTCACGGTATGTTCAGAGGCGATGCGCAGATCCTCGCCGTTTGCGCGAATGGCGATTTTCTCTCGAGTCTCGATCAAGGCAAGGCCCTCAGGTAGTCTTCCGCGGCATGAACGGGATCGGTGCGCCCCCAGACGCCGCTCACAACCGCGATTCCGTAGGCCCCGGCGCGAAAGGCGTCCGCTGCGGTCTTTGGAGTGATACCCCCGATCGCGATCACAGGTACCGATTTGGCGGCTTCGGCCGTGCGGGAGATAGCCGCAAGTCCGGCGCCGGGGCGTCCCGGGTGGCTGCGGGTCTTGAAAAGGTTGCCGGCGAAGACGTAATCTACCGCAGCGGGCGGATCCGGGTCGCGGTCCTTCCTTCCGCCGGGATCGGGAGTCGCGATCGATTCGGTGGTCGCGAGCCGGATCGAGACACCGACGGCCAGGCCGTTCGGGGCTGAACCTCGGACGGCTTGCGAAGACCTCGGGACCGCACGGGTCGGGCCCACGCCAGCGATCAGCTCACGGGCGGCGACGGCGGTGAAGGAACGGGCGCCGAGGTGAACGCCGTCCACCGGCAGGCTGAGAGCGATGTCGAGGCGATCATTCACGATCAGCCGACCCTTCCTCGTCGGATGGCCGGGCCGCGGCTCGGCCGACAGCGCTTCGGCCAGCTCGAAGACCGTCCTGCCGTTCGTGCGCGGTCCCCGGACGTGAAGCGCAATGGGCAGCCGGAGCATCCGTTCCGCCTGGATGGAGAAGTCCGGTCTGGCGAGGATGTCGTCGTCGGTGACGACGTGAAGGCGCGGTAGCGCCGTTCGAATGCGGCGGGAGGTCGGTCCGCAGGCAGCCATGCTCAGTTGAAGCGCTCGCCGCAGGCGACCCCTCTTCCGGCTATCCATGACTTTGCGCTCATCCGCTTCTTCCCAGGTGGTTGGACCTCTCCCACCCCGAGAACGCCGTGGCCGCAGGCGACCGCCAGCCCGTCGCGCACGTCGGCGCAAACGACCGTGCCCGGCGGATGGCCGAACGAATCGGCGTCGCGGCAACCCGGCGGCGGCGCGTCCTCTTCGGGACGGAAGAGCTTCACCGGTTTCCCCGAGAGCAGGCTCCAGGCGCCCGGTTTCCGGTCCATCGCGCGCAACTGGCACGCGACCTCCGAGGCGGATCGACTCCAGTCCACTCGGGCGATCTGCCGAGTGATCTTCGGCGCGAAGGTGGCCGAGCTGTGATCCTGAGGCCGCTCCTGCGCACGTCCGGCTTCCAACGCGGCCACCGCCTTCACCACGGTCGCGGCTCCCAGTTCGGCGAGCCGTACCGCCAGTTCGCTTGCCGTCACTGCGGCCTCGATGGTTAGCGTAGCCGTCCGTATCACCGGACCGGCGTCCATCTCTTCCACCATGCGCATCACCGAGACCCCGGAGGTCTCGTAACCGCGAGCGATCGCCCAGGCGATGGGGGCGGCTCCTCTGAGCTCGGGAAGCAGCGAGGCGTGGAGGTTGATCGACCCCAGGGACGGAAGGTCGAGCAGCGAGGTCGGAATCAGCCGCCCGTAGGCGACCACGACCGACAGGTCGGGCCGAGCAGCCCCCAGGGCTTCGGCGAAACCGGGCTCCTTGGGCGAATCGGGCTGCAGGACCGGCGTTCCCATGTCGAGCGCACGCTCCTTTACCGCCGACGGCCGGAGGAGCCTGCCCCTACCGAAGGGGCGGTCGGGCCGGGTCACGGCCGCGACGATATCGTGCCCGGCTTCCGCCAGAGCCCGCAGGGAAGCGACCGCGAAGTCCGGTGTGCCCCAGAAGGCTATTCTCACTCACGCCCCTCGCCCGACTTGCGCCACTTGGCAAGGAGCATCCTGCGCTTGAGCGGACTCAGGCGGTCGAGGAAGAGAACGCCGTCGAGATGGTCGATCTCGTGCTGGAGGGCCCGAGCGAAGATGCCCCGCGCGCTCAGGGCGAGCGGCTCGCCGCGGACATCGCGCCCTTCCACCGTGACTTCGGCGGGGCGTTCCACGGCCTCCTCCACTCCCGGGATGCTCAGGCACCCCTCCGTTTTTCGGCTCCGTTCCCGACTCGCCTCCACTATGTGCGGGTTGACGATGGCCAGGTGCCCTTGCGCGCCTTCCTCCCGCACGTCGACCACGCACACCCGCCTGCTCACCCCGACCTGCGGTGCGGCCAGACCTATGCCTTCGGCTTCGTACATGGTCTCGTAAAGATCGGTGACCAGCTCCTGCAGCTCCTCATCGAATTCGGTGACCTCCTCGGCCGGGCGGCGGAGCACGGGGTCCCCCAGGAGAACGATTCGACGGAGGGCCATCCTACTTAACGTCGAGAACCGCGGCGACCCGGGCCTGATCTACGGTGATGCGAGTGGAGTCGCCGGTCCTCACCGTCAGCCTGCCGTCGTCGATGTGGACCACGCTGCCGATGATGCCGCCGTTCGTCACGATCTCGTCACCCGGCTTGAGGGCTTCGATCGACTGGCGTCGCGCCTTCTCCCGCTTCTGATTGGGTCGGATCAGGAGGAAGTAGAAGATGGCCAGGAAGGCGGTCACCTGGAGAAGGAGGCGCAGCAATCCGGAGGTGCCTTCGCCAGGAGCGGCCGGAAGTGGGAGCGGAGTCGTCAGGACGGGGAGGTTCATGGCAGTTCCGGATTCGGGGTTCGGTTCGAGGATTGAAGTGCAGGTCGGGATCGGGCAGGTGCTGCGCGGAAGCGTCGGAGCCATTCGCGTGACCAGGATCCAAACTCGCGGCGTCGAATGCGACGGCGGGCCTCTGCGGTAAGACTAGCGAGAAAGCGCAGGTTGTGGACCGAGAGCAGGCGAACAGCCAGCCACTCTCCGGCAACCACAAGATGTCGAAGGTAGGCTCGGTCGTAAATCGCGCAGGTGGCGCAGCCGCAGCTCGGATCGACGGGCAGTCGGTCATCCTTGAAACGAGCCGCTTTCAAGTTGATCTGGCCCTCCTCGCTCGTCCAGACCGTGCCGTGACGAGCGTTCCGCGTAGGAGCCACGCAGTCGAAGAGGTCGCACCCTCGGGCGATGGCCTCGAGGAGGTCGTCGGGATAGCCGACACCCATGAGGTAACGCGGTCGGTCAGCGGGCAGAGCTTCGTCGACCGCTTCGAGCGCGGACCGCATGGCCTCCTTCGACTCGCCGACGCTGAGGCCGCCGATGCCGAAGCCGGGGAAGTCGCCGGTATCGAGGACTCGCCGGGCGTGTGCTCGACGGAGTTCGGGAAAGACACCGCCCTGGAGCACCGGGAAAAGGGCCTGCGGAGACGCGTCGGTCTCCGGTTCGCGAGCATGGAAGTGCCGAGCCGCCCGTTCGAGCCAGGCCAGTGTGCGCCGAGCGGCGTCCCGGGCTGCGGCAGGGTCGGATCCGGCGGGCGGGCACTCGTCGAGCGCCATGGTGATGTCCGAACCGAGAGCCCTCTGGATATCGACGACCGATTCGGGAGTGAAGAGATGGCGGCTGCCGTCGATGTGGCTGCCGAAAACGACGCCTTCGTCGGAGATCCGGCGAATGGCCGAAAGCGAGAAGACCTGGTAGCCGCCGGAGTCGGTCAGGATCGGTCCATCCCAGCGCATGAAGCTGTGGAGCCCCCCGAGCTGTCGCACCCGCTCGTGGCCGGGACGGAGGAAGAGGTGATAGGCGTTGGCCAGCACCATGCGGGCGCCGGTATCGCGCACCTCGTCCATCGAGAGCCCCTTGACCGTTCCCTGGGTGCCCACAGGCATGAAGTGCGGTGTGGGAAGTTCGCCGCGCAGAGTGGTCAGGACGCCGCTCCGCGCCCTTCCCACGGATTTTTCGACGCTGAACGAGACGGCCGCGCTCAAGGTACGATCACCATGGCGTCGCCGTACGAGTAGAACCTGTAACGCTTCGCGACCGCTTCTCGGTAGGCAGCTAGGATCCGACGGCGACCGGCGAAAGCCGAAACCAGCATGAGCAGGGACGAGCGCGGCAGATGGAAGTTGGTGATGAGGCGGTCGACCACCCGGAATCGGTAACCGGGTCTGATGAAGAGGTCGGTCGAACCGGAGACGGTCCGCAAGTGTCCGTTCGCGGCGGCTGCGGCTTCCAGCGAGCGGACGCTCGTCGTCCCCACGGCCCATATCTTGCCGCCGGCGGCTCGCGTCTCGTTCACGGCGTCGGCGGTGCTCTCGGGCACCGAGAAGTTCTCGGCGTGGAGTTCGTACTCGTCGATACGTTCCGTTTCCACGGGCCTGAAGGTCCCCGGGCCGACATGGAGCGTGACCGGTGCGATCTTCGCCCCGCGACCACGGAGGTCGTCCAGCAGCTCGGGAGTGAAGTGAAGCCCGGCGGTAGGGGCGGCCACCGAACCCGGGGTGCGGGCGTAGACGGTCTGGTAACGGTCCCGGTCGATAGGCTCGGACTCGCGCCCCAGATAGGGCGGCAGCGGCACACGACCGTAGCGGTCGATCGCGGCGGGGACCGCAAGATCAGTGTGGAGTTCGACGATGCGGAGGCCGTCGGAGAGCGAATCGAGGATCTCCACCCTAAGCGCCCCGGTCGGCCCGACCTCGACGCTGCGACCCGGCTTGAGCTTGCCGCCGGGACGGACAAGTGCCTCCCAACGGCGATCCGTGTCCGGGAGCGGTCGCAGCAGAAGGACCTCGCAGGCTGCGCCGGTGGGCTTCCGGCCGAGAAGGCGGGCGGGAAACACCTTGCTCTCGTTGACGACCAGAAGGTCGCCGGGCCCTACGAGCCGGGCGATCCGCCTGAACCGGGCATGGCGTGGAGCTCCGCGGTCGCCGGTCAGCACGAGCATGCGGCTCTCGTCGCGGCGGTGGGCCGGATAGCGAGCGATCAGCTCGTCGGGAAGGTCGTAGTCGAAGTCCTCCGGGCTGTCGGCCGGCGTCACGAGAAGATCGTGCGCTGCGACCCGCCGGGCGGGCCGTCCCGACCTTGGCCTCCGTCTTCGGGAAAATCCAGATCCAAGTGCCTGAAGGCGCGCACGGTCGCCACTCGCCCCTGCGCGGTACGCTTCATGAACCCTCTCTGGATAAGGAAAGGCTCGTACACCTCCTCAAGCGTGCGGGAATCCTCGCTCATGGCTACCGCGAGCGATGCGAGCCCTACCGGGCCCCCGTCGAATCTCTCGATGAGGGTGCGCAGAAGCTGGGTGTCGGTCTCGTCGAGGCCGTGCTCGTCCACCTCCAGCAGGTCCATGGCGCCGCGGGCCGCTCCGCCGTCGATCACTCCGGTGCCGCGAACCTCGGCGTAGTCGCGCACCCGCCGCAAGAGCCGGTTGGCGACTCGGGGAGTTCCCCGCGACCGGCGCGCGATCGCAAGAATTCCCTCGTCGTCCGCCTTGATCCCGAGGATGCTCGCGCTGCGGGCGGCTATCTCCGCCAAGTCCTCCATCGGGTAGAAGTTGAGCCGTTGAGCGATGCCGAACCGGGCGCGCATGGGTGCCGTCAGCAGACCGAAGCGGGTGGTGGCGCCCACCAGGGTGAAGCGTTCGACCGCCATCGTCATCATCTGTGCCTTGGGGCCGTCCGACATTCGGAGCTCGACCTTCCAATCCTCCATCGCAGGATAGAGGAACTCCTCCGTGTCCGGGCGCAGGCGGTGTATCTCGTCGATGAAGAGAATGTCGCCGGCGCGCAGGTTGGTGAGCAGGCCCACGAGATCGGCCGGCCGTTCGAGCGCCGGTCCCGAGGTCGTCCTGATGTTGACCCCCATCTCGCTTGCTAGGAGCGAGGCCAAGGTCGTTTTGCCCAGACCGGCGGGGCCGTGGAAAAGGATGTGATCGAGCGGATCGCCTCGCTGATGGGCCGCCTGGATCGCGATGGAGAGCGACTCGCGCACGCGTTTCTGCCCCACGAACTGGGAGAGGCGAGTCGGGCGGAGCGACTGCTCGGTCTTGCGGTCGTCGGGGAGCTCGCGCGGCGTGGTGACCTGGATGCGACTCGTCATCGATCTTCGGTGGCGGCGGGACCGGCGAGAGCTCGCCTGATGAGCTCCTCCGCGCTCACTTCGTCCTCGGAGCCGTCGACGCTCTCCGCCAGAACCGCGCGTACCCGGCGATCCGCCTCCTGGGCCGCCATGCCGAGGCCGACGAGAGCCGCGACAGCCTGGCCCACGGACCCGTCGCCAGGGGTGCGCTCCGCCTCTGGAGCCACCGCCGCAAGGGCCTTGACCTTGTTCTTCAGGGAGACCGAAATCTTCTCGGCGGTTCTGCGACCGATCCCTGGGACCTGAGCGAGAACGGCGTAGTCGGCCTCGACCAGAGCGCGAGCGAGGCGGTCGGGCGTCAGGGTCGACATCATCGCGAGCGCGAGTCGTGCCCCGACTCCCTGGGCCGAGAGCAGGAGCGTGAAGAGGAGTCGTTCGGAGCTGCTGCCGAAGCCGTAGATGGCCGCCGAGTTCTCGGTGAACACCTGGTGGGTGAGGAGTTCGAGCTCGGAACCTTCCCGACCTCGGAGTCCGACCAAGACGGGCGCGGGCACGTTCACCTCGTAGGTGACGCCGCCGTCGGTCTCGATCTCGACCATGCCCTCCGCATGGGAGGCCACCGTTCCACGTAGCCGGGAAATCACCTCGGGCTCATTCGGGACCGAGCGGGACGAGCGTCTGCACGTCGCCGGGCGTGTGCGGTACGGTCACGGAAGGTCGCCGATGGTTGCGTGGCATATGGCCGCGGCCACGCCGTCCGCCGCGTCGGCGGGAGTGGGCGGCTCGGCGAGCCTGAGATGCTTCATGACCATGAACGAAACCTGATCCTTGGTAGCGTTTCCGGAGCCGGCCACCGCACTCTTTATCTGACGGGGTGCGTACTCGGCCACGGGAACCCCGTGAAGCGAGCCGGCGAGGAGTATTACCCCTCTGGCGTGCCCAAGGGTCAGAGCGGACCGAACGTTTTTGCCCTGGAAGACATCTTCCACCGCCATCGCGTGTGGACGATGGCTCTCGACAAGCTCGAGGACCGAGGCGAATATCTCGTGGACACGGGTTGCCAGGGGAGCGCGGGCGGAGGTGCGAATGGCACCGCAAGCCACCAGGCGGAGCGTTCCCGAAAGCTCGCGGCCGACCACGCCGAAGCCGGTTACGGCGGTACCCGGATCGATGCCGAGTATGACGCGTTCGACAGGGTCGGACGGCGATGCGGAGGAGCGGGGGCTCACCGGGCGAATCTAACAGCCTTCAACTTTCGCCGCCGAGGAACGATCCCCCGTACCGTGTCCCTGTCGAGCGCTTGAGCTCGCTCCCGCCCGTATATTGCCACGAATAGTACGGTCTGTCGGGCTCTACCCGGTGTCCAAGAGCGTCGTGGAATAAGTCTAATGGAACGGTCGCCGGTCCGGAACGCATGGCGGGTGGCGCTCGCGTCGTCGGCTGCGACTCAGAAGACGAAGTCGAGTCTGAGTCTGAGGCCTTGGCGAGCGGGAGCGGTGGGGGATTCGTTGCG